>DASYXX010000266.1:0-3095 GCA_035934395.1 Streptosporangiaceae bacterium | reverse complement strand
GTGGCCCTGGCCACGGCCATGACCGTCCCGGTCGTCGGCGCCCTGCTGATCTTCAGCCTGATGATCGGCCCGCCCGCGGCGGCCCGGTCCCTGACCAGCAGGCCGGGCCTGGCCATGATCGCATCCGTGGTGATCGCCCTGGTCACCGTGTGGGCCGCGATCGCCGCCGCCTACCTGTACAACTGGCCAGTCGGCTTCTTCGTCGGAACGCTCGCCGCGCTGTCGTACGGCATCGGGCGCGGGTGGGCCGCCTGGCGCCGAACCCGGACCGTGCCGGTTACGACGCCCCGTCTCACCAGTTGATCACTCAGCCGGCGGCGGCTGGGGAGGCGGTGACGGCGGGGCGGGCGGTGACGGCGGGAACGCCGACGGCGGGAGGAACTGCCCGGGCTGAGCGGGCGGCGAGTACGGCCCGGCGGGCGGGGAGTACGGCCCCGCGGGCGGCGGATACGGCCCGCCGGGCGGCGGATACACCCCGGCGGGCGGCATGCCAGGCCAGCCAGGCGGGCCGCCGGCGAGTAGCACGCGGCGAGACCGGTGCCGTCGAACGGCGGTGACCGCGCCGACCACCACGGCGGCCGGGCCCAGGGCGAAGACCGCGACGAGGATCAGAATCACCGTGGCGCCGATGCCGGCCCCGATGCTGCGCCCGACGGCGATATCGACGGGAGCGGGGCTGGACGGCAGGCCTGCGCTCAGCACGTACGTGCCTGGCCTGGTGATCGTGAAGGAGGCGACCGCCACCCCGCTGTGCCCGGTCACGCCGTAGTTTTCCGACTTGCCCTGCATCCGGCTGATCGGGACCGGCAGGCCGTCGGTTCCCTGGAGCAGCACGCGCACCGTCCCGGTGCGGCTCGCGGTGCTGAAGCCCGGTCCCTCGAAGTAGATGAGGTATCCGCCCGGGCTCGCGAAGCTCACGTCGGCCTGCCCGGGCACCCGGACCCGCTGGAAGGCATTGATCTGGTGGCTCAGCGAGACGAAGCCGGCGACCGCGAACGAGACGCAGGCCAGGGCCGCGATGAGCAGGCCGGCCGCCACCCAGTACCACAGCCGCGACGGGCGGATCGATGACGGGCCATACATGACGACCACCTCGAGGTTGCCCGGGAGGTTCAGGCGGGGCGGGCCTGCCGGGGAGACTGACGGTCGGCCGGACAACGGCCGCAGGCAATGGTCTAGCGGCGAAACCCGTAGGCCGGCAAGGCCTGCGGGGACTTTTCAATCAATCGGCAATCAACCTCAGGCGTTCGTGGCTCCGCGCCTGGCCGACTGCAGGGCGGCCTGGTCGGCGAGCGCGATCGCGAGCTGGCCCGCCGCCGTGGGGTGAAACGGAGCCGCCGCGTTCAGCCCCTGCACGTAAGGCTGTGGCGTGCACAGCTCATGCCCGGCGAAGTCGGGCTGCGCGGAGGAGAACCCGAACTCGGAAGCGCCCTGGGCCAGCACCTGGTTCAGCGTTGCCAGGCGGGAGGTCAGCGTCTGCAGGTTCGTCGCGCTGAGCCCGGCCTGGCTCAGGCAGGAGGGCTGGGCGCCGAACGGGTCGTAGTAGCGGTTGATGATGACCTGCGGGTGCGAAGGCAGCCCCGCAAGCCTGCTGAGCAGGTCGAGGTAGTTCTTGCTGAACGAGGCGAGCTGCTGCTGGAAGTAGGCGGTCGTGGCCAGGTCGTTGCAGCGCGGCGCGACCGAACAGTAGTGCACCTCCGCGGCCCAGTTCAGGTCGTCCGCGCCGACGCTGACGATGACGAGCGACGCGTGCCCGGCCTGCTCCGCGACGGCGAGCTGGGGCGGCAGCCGCCGCCCGGCATGATCCTGCGGGCCGAGCAGGCCGTTGCCGATCGTGGCGCCGTTGCAGGCGAGATTGAGAACCCGCCAGCCGTCGGCTGCGGACAGGTCGGCGGCGTAGGAATCAGCGCTGCGGCCGCAGTCCCGGTCGGTGCTCCCGGGAAGCGGCGCGAGCCCGGCTCCCGCCGCCGTCGAGTCCCCCATGACCACCACCTGAACGTCTGGCAGCGACGGGCCGACGGGGCGGAGCCGGGGCAGGCGGGTATCCGTGCCGACGAGGTCGTTGAGCGAGTGCGCCTCACGCAGCAGCGCAGGGGCCGAGTACGCGGCGGTCATGATCGCGCCCAGGTTGATGGCCTCGGCCACCACAAGCCCGGCGACGAGCAGCTTCCAGGTGGTGCGGGGGGTCACCCGGCGCCAGCCCGCGACCGCTCCCACCACGATCAGCGCGCCTGCCCCTGTGATCAGCGTCTCCCAGATGAAGTACTGCTTCCACCCGTCGGCGAGCCGGGCGCCGAGGATGCGTTCCGCGCCGGCCGGGCGGTCGCCCTGGACGAACGTGGTCAGCTCGCTGTTGATGGAGATCTGAGAGAGCTGCAGCCGAGGCCGCACCGGGCCATTGAACTGCATGTTGGTCGGCAGGCTCTGGCCGAACAGGTCGACCTCCCCGGGCCCGGACAGGCTGAGGGTCGGCGCGCTCGCGCCAACCTGGATCACCTGGCCGGCCACGGTGACCGTCTGCAGCGGAGTCAGCTCCAGCGCGGCCGCGATCGAGGCGGCGGCCGCCATGAGGAGCAGCACCAGCCCGGCCAGCCAGCGCCGCACCGGTCGGGCCCGCCGGGCCGTGAGCTGCATGCTGCGAATAGTTCCCATCGCTTCTCCACGTTAACGAAGCCTGCCGGTGCTCCGAACCTGCGCCTGACCGTGAACGCGGCTGAACTGGGCAAACAGGCCGACCAAGCCGCCCGGCCAGCTGACGGCCTGGCGCGCGATGCCGATGTCGTCGTCGGCGGCGTCCGGTGGCCGGTCACGGATTTCAGCACGCTGGACGTGACCGGACTGGGCGGCTTCGCCGCCACCGGCGCGGGGGCCGCCGACGTCGTCACCCCTCCGGCCTTCCGGCCGGGATCGCGCCACCGGGTGCGGATCCAGGCGGCGGAGTCGGCCCGCGACGAGGAGGCCACCGCCGGCGATGAGGGTGAGCTGCACCTGAGGGTGCCGCTCGGCGGCGGCCCCGCCCGGGCGGCGGTGACCATCGGCGGCGGGTGATCAGCCGAAGCTGGTGGCGCCGCCGTCCAGGACCAGCGGGTGGGCGT
>DASYXX010000265.1:0-4674 GCA_035934395.1 Streptosporangiaceae bacterium | reverse complement strand
CGGCCGCCGCAGGCCGCGGTGGTCCTGGGCGCCGCCGGGCTGCTGGCCGGCCTGGCCGCGGGCTACGCGATCGGCGCCCACCACGCCGGGGACCACCTTGCCGCGTCCGCGCGGTCTCGCGGCGCAGCGCGGGCCGCGGCGTCGCCGGTGGTGGGCGACTTCCCGCTGATCCAGGCCGGCCCGCGGTGCTCCGCGCAGACCGGCCGGGAGCTGCAACTGGGCATGCAGGTCACGAACACCTCGGCGACCTCGGTCACGCTGCATCGGGTGGACGTGCTGCTGCCCCTGGGCGGGCTCCGGGCGGTCTCGCAGGCCTGGGGACCCTGCGGTGAGCTGCCTTCGCTCGGCCAGGCACCCGGCACCGTCCTGCCCGCCGGCGCCAGCACCTGGTTCACGGTCACGTTGCGGGTGCTGGTCGGGTGCCCGGGGGCGCTGCCGGTCCAGTTCCGGCTCCGCTACGACCTGGATGGCCGGCCCGGGTCCAGCTTCGTGGGGGGCTTCAACGACCTGAGCCAGGTGCCCTACACCGGCTGCCGGTGACTCGGGGCGCGCGGACGACGGCTACCCGGCGGCGCCGGGCCCGCCGCGCTGCAGCGGGATCTCCGCCCGGGCGGGCGCCGCGACCTCGCCGAGCGTCCGGGGTGTGCCGGCTGGCGCGCCGGTCTCGCGCTCGCGGTCGTCGAAGGAGACCTGGACGCGCTCCCCCTCGCGCCGCTGGTTCTGCAGCGCCTGGAGCGCCATGCTGGCCCGGTCGGCCTCGGTGAGCGGCGGCTGGACGATCGACCGCGGCCACAGCCGCCGGGCCAGGACCACGTTGACCTCGGCGGCGTACACGGTGAGCTGCACGGCCAGGTTGATCCAGGCCACCAGGGCCAGCACGGTCGCGAAAATGGTGTACGCGGAGTCGCTGTGCAGGAAGTGGCGGATCAGGTAGGTGCCGAGGAACTGCAGCAGGGTCCAGGCGACACCGCCGGCCACCGCGCCCGGCAGCAGCTTGCGCGTCGGCACGCTCCCCGGGGTCAGCAGCCGGAACGCGGCGGCGTACATGCCCACGTTCACGGCCGCGGCCGCGACCTCCGCCAGCGCGATGAAGATCGCGGCGCTGCTCGTGTAGTTGTTCAGGCCGGCGACCAGCGTCGTGGCCAGAACGCCGACGCCGAGCAGGACGAGGAACTCCGCGGCGCGCCCGAGCCGCTGCACGAACCCCGGCCGGTCGGGCCCCGGCAGGTTCCACACCTGCTCCATGGTGAACAGGCCGGCCTGCGCCAGCCCGGTCGCGCCCCAGATCAGGCCCGCCACGCCGACGATCAGCCCGATCACGCTCGAGCGCTGCAGCGCGTGCACGTTGCCGGTCAGCTGCTGGCCGATCACCGGGAACTGATCCCCCACGGCCTTCAGGGCATCGTTGCGGAACGCCGGGTTGAGGGCGGCGATCAGGCCCAGCACGGTGGTCAGGATCAGCAGCAGCGGGAAAAGGGAGATAAAGGCGGAGAACGCCAGGTTCGCCACCAGCACCCCGCCGTGGTCGTCGCCGTACTTCTTCACCACCCCGACGACGAAAGCCGCCGGCGTGTGGCGCCGCTGCACGGCATCGACCCTACGGACCGCCCGCTCGACAGGGTTCATGCCCGCCCCCACCCGCTCTCGCCAGATCGCTGCCCGGCGGCGGGCGGTTCAAACGCGCGCCCGGGCGCTACCGGGCCAGCGATCCCATCGGGTCCCAGGCAGGCAGCACGATCGGCTCGGCATCGAGGGCCCGGCGCAGTTCCTCGGGTATCGCGCCCCGGCGGGCCGCGATCTCGAAGACGTACTCGTCGAACCACGAGTCGTTCATCGTGTAGAAGCCGTCCTTGCCCTTGTCCGAGCCCCAGCTGTTCTCCACGCGCCACTTGCGGGTGGCGCCGTCGACGATGTCGACCCCGGTGAACAGCATCGCGTGGGTCATCTGGGTCTCGTGGTACACGAGGCGGTCGGCCTTACCCAGGGCGAACGCCGTGTCGTAGACCGAGGCCAGGTCGTAGAGGCGGGCGTCCCACACGCCGTACTCGTTGCTCATCATCTTGCCGACGTCGCAGCCGAACCACACCGGCTCGCCCTGCTGCAGGGCCCGCGCGGCGATGTCCTTGATCAGCGACATGCCGACGTTGAGGTAGGTGACCGGCGGGGCGCCGAGCACGTTGCCGAGGTACTGGACCGTGAAGGTCCGGCCCGCCGGGCTGGACGGGCGGGGGTCGTGGACCAGGCATACGTAGTCGGCGATCGGCAGGTCCACGTACCTCGCCGCGAACTCCTGCGGGGTGAGCTCGCCGTCCCGGTGGAACTCCCGCTCCTTGTCGGTCCACTGCCACCAGAAGCGGTCCGGCGGGGTCCCGAGGTGGATGGACAGCACCCGGTAGATGACCCGCAGGACGCTCGCCTTCTCGGCCCGGGCCGCCTCGACGCCGCTGGCGGCCGCCTCGCGCACGGCCTTGACCCCCTGCCGCAGCAGGCTGCGCAGCACCGAGTTCATCCGGCCGGTGTCGGAGGAGCTCTGGGTCTCGGGCATGAACGCCTTGGGCACCAGGCCGTGCTTGCTGACGATCGCCACGAACATGTTCCACTGGCCGCCGTCGTCGGCCACCGACTGGAGGAGATAGGCGACCGTGCGGTCGTCGATGTCACGGTCGGCGGTCTCGATAATGGCCTCGAGGAAGTAATTGGCCCGCTCGATCTTGTCCCAGAACATGACGTAGTTCTGCGAGAACTCGAAGTCCTTGAGCCCCATCTTCCGCATCGCGCCGACGCGCAGCAGATTGAGGCCGGCGAATAGCCAGCACCGGCCGCTGCGCTCCTGATTGGTGACCTTCCAGTCGTCCAGCAGCGTGGAGAGCGAGTGGTCCGTGTTGTTGATGATCTCCCTGTTGATGGCCACGTCGTCGACGGTGACCCGGGTCACCGCGTTCTGGGCCAGCCGGTAGGCGGGGCTGGCCGCGAAGTCCTTGCGGAACAACTCCACGTCCCCGGCGGTCAGCATTCCGTTCGTGCTCGGCATCTCGCTCTCCCTCATTGGCGCGACCCCCCGCATCGAACCTACCAGCGCCCGCGGGCGGCCGCCTCCATGCACCATGACCGTCGGCTGCGAGACTTTCTCGTTTCGCCAAGTTCGAGTAACAGATATTCGTAACGCCTGTCGCGTGCCTGGCCGGCCGGAAAGTGCGAGCGGCAGGCGTTAAATGTAATCGGAACCCAATCGGGATTAGCGAGGCTCTCGGCGGCGGCCGCGAATTCTGCGTCGTCGGACCAGCCGGGCGCGTAAGTTGGCGGCATGAGCGATTCCTGGAGCGCCGGGGCGGCCTGGATCGACGGGCGCTACTGCCCGGTCGAGGAAGCGAAGATCTCGGTGCTCGACATGGGCGTCACCCGCTCGGATTGCACCTATGACGTGGTGCACGTCTGGCGGGGGCGCTTCTACCGCCTGGACGCTCACCTCGACCGGTTTGCCGCCAGCCTCGCGCGGCTGCGGCTCGACCCCGGTCACGACCGGGCCGCGCTGGAGGACATCCTGCACGGGTGCGTCGCCCGGACCGGGCTGCGCGAGGCCTACGTGTCGATGACCTGCACCCGGGGTCGCATGGCGGCGGGCAGCCGCGACCTGAGGACCGCGCGGCACACGTTCTACTGCTACGCGCTGCCGTTCATCTGGATCAGCCCGCCGGACCAGCAGGCCACCACCGGGGCGAGCCTGTGGATCAGCGACGTGACCCGCATCCCGGCGCAGAGCGTCGACCCGTCGGTCAAGAACTATCACTGGCTCGACCTGGACGTGGCCCTGCTGGGCGCCTACGACCACCAGGCCCAGCTCGTCGTGCTCCGCGACCTGTTCGGCGCGGTCACCGAGGGGCCGGGGTTCAACGTGTTCGCCCACGTCGACGGGCGGTGGCTGACGCCCGCCAGCGGGACGCTGCGGGGCATCACCCGGCGCTCGGTCATCGAGATCGCTCACGAGGCGGGGGAGCCGGTCGAGGAGGGGCGGCTAACCGCCGACGACCTGCGCCGGGCCGCCGAGGTCCTGGTCACCTCCACCGCCGGGGGGATCATGCCGGTGACCGTCGTCAACGGCGAGCCGGTCGGCACGGGCGCGCCCGGTCCGCTGACCGCGCTCCTGCGGGACCGGTACTGGGCACGCCACGAGGATCCGCGCTACTCAACCCCGGTCCGCTACGCCACCCCCTGACGCCCCGCTCTTGCTCGACGCCTGACTGGCGCCCCGCCCCGCCGGTGCGGTGGGCCATCCCGCGGCGGCGCGACGGCACCGGCGAAGCCGAGCCGCGACCGCAGGTCGGCGTGCCATGCCGCCAGCGGCCGGGCACATCCGTCCCGCCGGCCTCACCCGACCCATCGCGCCGCCACAGCCGCCCCGCACCCTGACCGAAATGGCATTCCGGCCCCGGTTACGGACTACCCGAAAACTGGTTTCCGGTGATCGTGGTGGATTGGTGTCGAATACGACCATCTATCAACCACGATCATGGAACGACTTTCGGGCGAGCGGGGTGCTGGGCCGGGGCGGGCGGCGCGTTGGGTCCTCACGGTCGCGCTGGTCGCGCTGGCAGTGCTCAACGCGGTATTCACCGCCTGGGCGGCCGCGCTGGACGCCCGGCATTCGTCGGCGCTCGCGCGCGCGCTTGGCGCGAC
>DASYXX010000230.1:0-1583 GCA_035934395.1 Streptosporangiaceae bacterium | reverse complement strand
CCGGCACGCGGCAGCGGCCGGCGCCGCGGGCCGGGCCGTCCGCCCCCTGCGCCGGGCCTGGATGCCGAGGCTGGCGCTCGCCGTGGCCGTGGCGGCGGTCGTGCTGGCCGGGTTCCTTGGGCTGGCCGCCCGCAGCGCGCAGCACCAGCTGCAGCAGGACCAGTCCCGCAGTCACGGGATCGCCGCCGTGCTGACCGCGCGGGACGCTCACATGCTCATCGCGCCGGTGCGTACCGGCGGCACCGCCACCGTGGTGATGTCCGGCCGCGAGCACGCCCTGGTCTTCGCGGCGGCCGGGCTCCGCGCGCTGCCCTCCTCCCGCAGCTACGAGCTGTGGCTGATGGGGCCCGCCGGGGACGAGCCCGCCGCGATGCTGCCCGCCCCCCGGCAGGGCATGACCGGCCCGGTGCTCGCGTCCGGCCTCAGGGCCGGAGACCGCCTTGCCCTCACCGTGGAGCCCGCCGGCGGATCAGAGCACCCGACCTCGCCGGTCATCCTGCAGCTCGCGCTCTGACGGCTCCGGGCACGACATCAGCGAACGCCCTTCCCGGGGGACCTGGGTAGAAGCGACCGTACCCGCCGGGGCAGCTCAGCCCGCGGCGTTTCCCGCGACGTGCTGCGGGGTGATCCGGACCACGACCCGCACCACCTCGGGCGGCAGCGCGAGGAACTCCTCGCCGGCACCGGGTCCGTCGTACTTCTCCGCGAGCCGCACGGCCAGCTCACGCCGGACGTCGTCGGTGACGGCGGCCAGGCCGCGTATCTCGGCGTACCGCTCCGGGTCGTCCCGGTCCCAGATGCTCAGGCTCACCCGGGCATCGCGCCGCATGTTGCGGTCCTTCCGCCTGCCCGCGGCGGTGGAGATCAGCACGTCGTCTCCGTCCCTGCCGACCCACACCACGGACGTCTGCGGGCTCCCGTCGCGATTGACCGTGCCGAGGACCGCGTGGTTGGGCTCGTCGATGAGCCTGCGTACCGCGTCGTTCAGTGAGACTGTCATGAGCCAGACCATAAACCGCTGGCCTCCCGGGCCTCGCCGCAGGACACTGCTGCGCGGTGTTAGCCCCAGGGGGGACGACCCCCCTTCAACCCCCCGCCGCGGAGCAAGCTCCGCGATCAAATCCCTCACCTGAGGAGAGCCGGTGAAGAAGATCCCGAACGGGCCGAAGGTCAACGGCAACCCCGAGGGCTACGGCACGCACCGGCTGATCAGGCACGGCGACGCCGAGCGGCTGGACGCCGCGCCCCGTGACTTCGACCGCCTGGCCGCCTGGCCGCACACTCGTCCATACGAGGGGATCGTCTGGCACCACCCGGACGGACAGCGGATGGCGAAAATCAAGAAAAGGGACTTTAGAGCACCATGAGCGAGAGCACCGCGTCCAGCGCAACCGAGATCGAGCCGTTCCGTATCGACATCCAGCAGGCCGACCTGGACGACCTGCGGGCCCGGCTCAGCCGGACCCGCTGGCCCGACCAGCTGCCCGGCGTGGGCTGGGATTACGGCATCCCGCTGGACTACGTGAAGGAGCTGGCCGAGTACTGGCGCGCTAGCTACGACTGGCGCGCTCAGGAGCGGAGGC
>DASYXX010000219.1:0-5221 GCA_035934395.1 Streptosporangiaceae bacterium | reverse complement strand
TGACGCCCTGGCCGCGACGCTGCCAGCGATGGAAGCCGAAGGGCTCCTGTGAGCCGGAAAACACTGACCGACCTGGCCATCGTGGGGGGGCGGGTGCTGGATCCAGGCCAGGGCATCGACGCCACGGCAACCATCCATGTGACGGACGGCATCATCACCGGGATCACCGAGGAAACGGAAGGTATGGGGCGGCGAAGCCGGGGACAGCCGGGAGGGCCAGCCGGAGGTCGGCCCGAGCGGATGGCACGCGGGGGGGTTTGGGGGGGTCGTCCCCCCGAGGCAATACAGCTCGACGTGTCAGGCATGATCATCGTCCCCGGCCTGGTCGACCTGCACACCCACCTGTACCGCGGGGTTTCGCACTACGGCATCGATGCCGACGCCTTCTGCCTGGACCGCGGCGTGACCACCGCGGTCGACGCGGGCTCGTCCGGGGCGCAGACCTTCCCCGGCCTGCGCCGCTACATCATCGAGCCGGCCCGGACCAGGATCCTGGCCTTCCTGCACATCGCCGTGCAGGGCATGATCACGAATCTGCTGGGCGAGCTGGAGGACCTGCGCTGGGCGTCGGTGGCCCAGGCGGTCGGGCGCGCGCGGGAGCATCCGGATGTCATCGTCGGCATCAAGGTCCGCCTCGGCTACCAGATGGTGGGCGACGACCCGGCCCCGGCGATGCGGCTGGCCCGGGAGGCCGCCGACGCGCTCGGCCTGCCGCTGATGGTGCACGTGATCGACATGCGGCCGCCGATCAGCTGGCTGCTGCCGTATATGGGCCGGGGCGACATCGTCACCCACTGCTTCCACGGCAACCCCGGCGGCATACTCGACGCCGACGGCAGGCTGTTTCCCGAGGTCCGGCGGGCGCGCGAGCGCGGGGTGCGGTTCGACGTGGGCCACGGCGTGGGCAGCTTCGCCTACCGGGTGGCGCGTGGCGCCATCGCCCAGGGGTTCCCGCCGGACACGATCTCCAGCGACCTGCACGCCCACAACGTCGCCGGCCCCGCCTACGACCAGGCGACCACGCTGTCCAAGCTGCTGCACGCCGGGATGGAGCTGCCCGATGTCATCCGGGCGACCACGGCCACACCGGCGGAGGCGGCGCGGCAGTACCACCGGATCGGCGCCCTGGTGCCAGGCCGGGAGGCGGACCTGACCGGGTTCGAACTTCGCACCGGGCACTGGGACCTGCCCGACGCGGCCGGAGCCACCGAGGTGGTCGAGCGCCTGCTCGTGCCGCGGCTGGTGATCAGGGCGGGAGACGTCCGCCGCCTCGATCCCGACACCGATCCGGCCAGGCGCACCACGTCCGTTATAGACCTCTCGTCATGAACGGCAGGTCATGACCACGGTCACGACCGTGGCGGCGGTCACCGGCGGGATCGTGGTGACGCCCGACGGCATCCGCGCGGCCGACGTGCTGATCAGCGACGGGAAAATCGCGGCCGTCAGCGAATCCGGCGGCCCGCCGGGCCCGGACACCGTGAACGCCGCGGGCTGCTACGTCCTGCCCGGCGGCGTCGACCCCCACTGCCACCTGATGGCGCAGGTCGGCCTCGCGACCGCCGCGGCGGCGCGCGGCGGGACCACGACCGCGCTGTCGTTCACCAACCCGGAGCCGGGCCAGGGCGACCTGGAGAGCCTGCTGCGCCGGCGGGAGGAGCTGGGCCGCGGCGACGCAGCGATCGACGTCGGCCTGCACGCGATGCTGTATGACCCCGATCGCGCGACGCTCGCGGACCTGGTCCAGGCCCGGCGCGCCGGGGCAGCCGCGGTCAAGGTGTTCCTCGCCTATCCCGAGCTCGGGATCATGTTCTCGACCCGGCGGCTGCACCGGCTGATGTCCGACGCCCGCCAGGCGGGCCTGCTGGTCCAGGTGCACTGCGAGAACGGGCCGCTGATCGAGGAGCTTGTGGCCGGCGCGGTGCGGGCGGGGCGCCGGGGAGAGCACGTGTTCGCCGACACCAGGCCGCCCGAGGTCGAGGAGGAGGCGGTCGCCCGGACCCTGGCCGTGGCGTCGCTCACCGGGGCCACGTGCTACCTCGTCCACCTGTCCACGGCCGGCGCTCTGGACCAGGTGCGCCTGGCGCGCCGGCGGCACCGGCCGCGGGTCTTCGCCGAGGTCTGCCTGCACCACCTGCTGCTCGACGCCGCGCGCCATCGGGGGCCGGACGCCGGGAGGTTCCTGGTCTGCCCGCCGCTGCGGGCGAGGGCCCACGTCGAGGCGCTCTGGGCAGGGGTGGCGGACGGGACGGTCGACGCGGTCGGCTCCGATCACTGCCAGACGCGCTCGCCCGTGCTCGACGACATCGTCGCACCCGGCGCCGAGTACGGGATCGCGGGGATCGGGGCCCGGCTGCCGCTGCTGCTGTCCGAGGGCCTGCGCCGCGGACTGCCGCTGCCGCGCCTGGTGCGGCTCGCGTCGCTGAACCCGGCCCGCGCGTTCGGGCACTACCCGCGCAAGGGCGCGCTGGCGCCCGGCTCCGACGCGGACATCGTGGTGTTCGACCCGGCCGGCGAGACCGTGGTGCGGGAGGGAGCGTTCGAGGACGGAACCGGCCCCAGCGTCTATGCGGGCCTGCGGGCGCGCGGCCGGGTGCGCGCGGTGCTGCTGCGGGGCCGGCCGATCGTGTCGGACGGCGTGCTCGCGCCCGAGATGCACGGCCGCTACCTGCCGGCATTGCACGGCATTGCCCTGCCTTCGACGGCCCCGCTACGCTAACGGCGTGGCAGCCCCCGGCCTCGAGGCGGACGGCGTCATCGCCTGCCGCCGGCTGAGCGCGCCGTGGCCGTAGCGACCGCCTCCGCCCGGCGGCCGGCCTCTCGCGGCGCACATCCGATCGCATATATGGTCCGGCGGCGGATCGCCATCGGCGTGGTCACCCTGTTCCTGGTGTCGGTGGTGGTGTTCGTGGCCACCGAGGTGCTGCCCGGCAACGCCGCCTACGCGGTGCTCGGGCGCTCGGCCAGCCCCGCCCGGGTACGCGCGCTCGAGATCGCCATGCACCTGAACCGGGGGATCTTCGATCAGTACTGGGTGTGGATATCCGGGATCTTCACGGGCCGCCTGGGAAATTCCCTGGTCAACGGGCTGCCGGTGTGGGGCTTCGTCGAGCCGAGGATCGTCAACTCGGCGGTCCTCGTGGTCCTGGCCGGCGCGATCGGCGCGGTCGTCGGCGTGGCCCTCGGGGCCGTCGCCGCCCTGCGTAAGGACGGCTGGTTCGACCACGTCACCTCGGTCGTGGTGCTAGCGGTGACCTCGCTCCCCGAGTTCGTCGTCGCGATCGCCCTGATCATCCTGCTCTCCACCGTGGTCTGGCACCTGTTTCCCGCCGTCTCGCTGCTGCCCCCCGGCACCTACGCGTGGGACGCGCCGAGCCTGCTCGTGCTGCCGGTCGCCACGCTCGTGATCGTGATCGTGCCCTACATCTTCCGCATGATGCGGGCCGCGACGGTCGAGGCACTGGAGTCCGACTACGTGGAGATGGCCCGGCTCAAGGGGGTGCCGGAGTGGCGCATCGTGGTCATGCACGCCCTGCCCAACGCGATCGCGCCCACGATCCAGGTCATCGGGCTCAACTTCCTGTACCTGGCGGGCGGGATCGTCATCGTCGAGTACGTGTTCAACTTTCCCGGCATCGGCCAGGGCCTGGTGGACGCGGTCGGCACCCGCGACATCCCGGTGATCCAGTTCATCGTGCTCGTGCTGGCCGCGTTCTACGTGGTCATGAACATCGTCACCGACGTGATCGCCCTCCTGGCCACGCCGCGGCGAAGAATCGCCAGGTAGCCCGTGGCGCGCCAGCAGTGGGGATCGGTGCTGGGGGCGGCCATCCGCACCCCGCGGGGCGCGATCGGGCTCGGGCTGGCATCGTTCGTGGTGCTGGTCGCGGTCATCGGCCCGTTCGTGGCCCCGCACGCGTCGGACGCCCTGGTCACCCTGGACTTCGGCAAGCCGTCCGGGCAGTACCTGCTCGGCGGCGACTACCTCGGGGAAGACGTGGTGTCCCGGGTGCTCGACGGCGGCTGGGTGCTGCTGATCATGGCCGGGTGCGCGACCGCCCTCGGGATCGCGGGCGGCGCCGCGGCCGGGGTGTCAGCCGCCTACCTGCGCGGGCGCAGCGACGGGATCATCATGCGGACGGTCGACGTGATCCTGGCGTTCCCGCAGCTCGTGTTCGCCCTGCTGCTGCTCAGCCTGCTCGGGCCGAAGCTGTGGCTGATCACGATCGCGGTGGGCGTGTCGCACGCCCCGCAGGTGGCCCGGGTGATCCGGTCGGCCACCCTCGACCTCACCGAGCGGGACTTCGTCAAGGCCGCTGAGCTGCAGGGGATGCGGCCGGCCCGGGTCATGGTGCGGGAGATCCTGCCCAACCTGGTCAGCCCGCTCATGGTCGAGGCGGGCCTCAGGCTGACCTACTCCATCGTGATCATTTCCGGGCTCGCGTTCCTCGGCTTCGGGCAGGCGCCGCCCGCCCCGAACTGGGGATACATGATCAACGAGAACCGGACCGGCCTGACGCTTAACCCGTGGGCCGTCATCGTCCCCGCGGCGATGATCGCGCTGCTGACCATCGGGACGAACACGTTCACCGACGCGTTCGCGCGCGTGACCATCGGGGTCGATCGCCGGCCCGAGGAGGCGGCGCTCATCGACGACCTCGGCCAGGAGCCGGTCAAGTGAGCGAGAGCGCCGCTCCGCCGGTCGCGACGACGCCCGCCCAGCGGGGCGTCAGGCTCAAGGTGACTGACCTGGCGGTGCGCCTGGCCGGGTCCGGCCACGACGTGGTGAGCGAGATCTCGTTCGCCGTCCAGGCCGGCGAGGTGCTGGGCCTCGTCGGCGAGTCGGGCTCGGGCAAGACCACGGTGGCCCTCGCCCTGCTCGGCCACGCCCGGCGCGGCCTGCGCATCACGTCGGGCCAGGTCCTGCTCGACGGCAAGGACCTGCTCGCGCTGCGGCCGGACGCCCTCCGCGCGGTGCGCGGCGCACGGGTCAGCTACGTCCCCCAGGACCCGTCGGCCGCGCTCAATCCCACGCTCAAGGTGGGAAGCCAGCTGCGGGAGGCGCTGCGGGTCCACGCGGGCGCCATCGACAACCCCGCCGATCGCGTGCTCGAGGTCATGCGGGAGGCCTACCTCGACCCCACGCGGGAGATGCTGCGCCGGTACCCGCACCAGCTCTCCGGAGGCCAGCAGCAGCGGATCGCCCTGGCCATGGCGTTCG
>DASYXX010000217.1:0-5781 GCA_035934395.1 Streptosporangiaceae bacterium | reverse complement strand
CGTCCTCGCCCCTGACCACGTAGAGCCAGGTCGACTGGGCGCGCGCCCGGTCGGCGTCGTCGGGGTCCAGCTCGACCTGCGGGTTGATCACCAGGTGGAAGTCGTCGCCGACATCTGCTCCGAGCAGGTCGATGCCGGGCATCGCCTCCACCAGCGCCTGGATCGCGGCCCGGCCCTTCGCCTGCTGGGTGCCGCCGGCGACGAACTCGCCGTCCTCGGCGAACAGCGCGGCGTAGCCGTTGAAGTCCTTCCGGTCCAGCACGGTCTTGTACTCGATGAACAGCCGCTGGATCTGCTCCAGGTCCTCGAGCCGGCGCAGGCGCGCGTCGGCGCCGTCGCCGGCTGACGCCGGCTCGGGGGCCGACCGCGAGGCCGCGGAGCCGGCCGCCCCGGCCGCCGTCCAGTCCGCGGGAACGTCCAGGGGCCGGTGCGGGATGTCGGTGCGGGCGATGCGCCGCTGGAACCGCCACCGGCCGTGCTCGCGGACATAGGTGTCTTCGTAGTGGCCGAGCAGCCGCATCACCGGCGCGTCCGCGTCGTCGCGCCCGACCAGCGCCCAGGTGACCGAGCCCGTCGCGCGGTCGCCGTGGAGCTCGATCTCCGGCTCGGTCAACAGGTGCCAGGACGCCTGGCCAGAATCGCCGGTGTTGCCGGGCAGTCGCTCGGTCAGCATCGCGGTGATGCCGGCCGGCGTCTTGCCGTACCCGGTTCCGCCCAGCCACTCGCCGTCCTGGGCGAACAGCAGCCCGTACGCCTCCAGGTCCCTGGCGTCGAGCTGGCGCCGGTACTCCTGGACCAGCCGCCGGATCTCCTCGCGGTCCTCGAGCTTCCTGAGCCGCTGCTCGACCGAGCAGCCCTGGTTGTCCGTCATCAGCCCTGCTCTCCTCCTTCAGAACGGCTCCGCGTCCCGCGTTGATGGCTCCTTTTTTTAGCCAGCCGCATCCCGCGCTGATAGCTCTTTCTAACCAGCCGCGTCCCGCGCTGATAGTCACGCTTAGTGGGACGGCAGCGGGGCCGGGCCGACCTTCGTGCGGATCACGTGCATGGTGGTGGAGGTACAGACGAACAGGGAACTCAGGTCGGCACCGCCCCAGACCAGGCTGCCGGCCACCTCCGGGGTCTCGATGATGCCGAGCAACTCGCCGGACGGGGCGACCACCCAGATACCGCCGCGCGCGGTACACCAGATGTTGCCGAGCGCGTCGCATTTCATCCCGTCGGGGTTGCCGTTGCCCGGCACCTCCGTGCTGCCCATCCCGTCGTGCACGATCCGCCCGCCGGACAGCGAACCGTCCGGGGCGACGTCAAACGCCTTGAGGTCCTGGCGGTCGTTGATGTACAGGACGCTCTCGTCCGGCGAGAAGCACAGGCCGTTCGGCTGCTCGAACTCCTTCTCGCCCACCACGAGCTCGGCGTCGCCGCCGCCCGGCGGCACCCGGAACACGCCCTGGAAGTCGAGATCACAGTCACGGCCGACGCCGACGGCCACCGGCCACCGGCCGTAGTTCGGGTCGGTGAAGTAGATGCTCCCGTCCGACCCGCGGACGACGACATCGTTGGGACTGTTCAGGTACTTCCCCTGGTAGTGGTAGGCAACGACCTGCCGCAGGCCGTCGGGCCTGATCCGGATCAGGCAGCTGGTCACCTGCTCGCAGACCAGCAGGCTGCCGTCGGGCTCGTACACCATGCCGTTGCCCTTGAAGGTCGGCCACGCGACCAGCTCCATGCCCCCCTGGTCGCTCCAGCGCCAGCGCGTGTCGCCGGGGATGTCGCTGAACATGAGGTAGTTCCCGGCCGCGTTCCAGGCGGGCCCTTCCGTGAAGCGAAAGCCCGAGCCAATTTGCACGAAGTCCTGGCCGGGGTCGATGAGCTGATCCATCCCGCCGGTGGCCTGGGCGAACGAGAGCATCGCCAGTCTCCTGTCGTCGTCGCGTGGCGCTTCCACGTCCGGAGGTCAAGCCGATCATAATCATATATGAACGTATCGGATAGACCCTGCGCCGTTCCCGCGCTGGTTTCTCGTCCGGGAGCGCGCGCCGCGACCTCCAGGCCTCAGCCAGGATCCTGCTGGCCGGGCAGGCCGGAGCGGAGGTCAGCCTGCCACCAGCGCTTATGCGCCTCTGAATGATCGGCAGCGAAGCCCAGCCCGGCCAGTGCCTCCGCCCACCGGCGGCGGACAAGCTGGCAGGCCGGAGCGTCAACGCCGACCGCGTCAGCCAGCCCGGCCGCGATGGCCACGTCCTTCGCCAGCAGGCCGAGCGCGAATCCGGTGCCGTACCTGCCGGTGATCACATCTTCCTTCATGACATGCTCGGTGTTGAAGCTGCGGCCGGTAGAGGCGTTGAAGACGTCCAGCATCACGCCTGGGTCGAGGCCGAACTCGCGCCCGATGGCCAGCGCCTCGGCGGCGGTCGTATATGCCGCGGCCCCGAGGAAGTTATTGAGCGCCTTCGTCGCATGGCCGGACCCGAGCGGGCCGGTCCGGAAGATCCGTTCGCCCAGGGTCTCCAGCACCCCGCGCACGCGCGCGAACGCATCCTCATCCTCCCCGCCGACCATGAGCGATAGCGTGCCCGCCTCGGCGCGGGTGATCCCGCCCGATACCGGTGCGTCGATGAGGCGGATCCCGGCCGGCGCGAGGTCGTCGGCCAGCGCCCTGGTGCCCACCGGATCGGACGAGCTCATGTCGAGCACGACGGCCCCAGGCTTGAGCGCGCTCGCGATGCCGCCCTGCCAGCCGAGGATGGCCTCGCGCACGGCGCCGCCATCGGGGAGCATCGTGACGACCACTCCCACGTCGGCGAACGACTCCGGCGAGATCGCAGCCGTCGCTCCGTGCTCGGCGGCAAACCGTGTCTGCGCTCCGGCATCGCTGTCGCGAATCACCAGCGAGAACCCGGCCGCCGCGAGGTTCGCGGCCATCCGCCGCCCCATGTTGCCGACGCCGACAAAGCCGACCGGGCCGCCGGCGGGTCCCGCCATCTTCACTGTGCTCCCCCGCTCGCCTCCGGGCCCCGCCCGCCTCCCCATTCCCCCTTCACTGGCACCGGCTTCCCTCCTCGCTCACTCCACAGTCCAGGCGGCGCCCCGCCCGTCAGCTCGCTCATTCGAGGCCCAGCTCGGCCAGGACCGCGGAGGCGTTGCGGAAGCCGTCGACGGCGGCCGGGATGCCGCAGTAGATCGCTGAGTGCATCAGCACCTCGCGCAGTTCGTCCTTGGACACTCCGTTGTTGATCGCGCCCTTCACGTGCACCCGGATCTCCTGCGCGCGCCCGAGCGCGACGAGCATGGCGACGGTGATCATGCTACGGACGCCGCGCGAGAGCTGCTCTCGCCCCCAGACCGAGGCGAAACAGTAGCGGGTGACGAGCTCCTCGAACTCCCGGGTGAAATCCGTCTGGCTCTCCACCTTCGCCCGGCCGTGCTCCGGGCCAAGCATCTCCTCGCGGATCGCGATCCCCTTCTCGTAGAGCTCGTCGCCAGCCATCGGTCAGTGCCTCCCACTCGCCTCCGGGCGCCTTGGAGGCGCCGCCTTCCCTCGCCGCTCCTCCGTCGCTCCTCAGTCCAGGCGGCGCCGCGCCCTCCGGCTCGCTCACGCCCGGTCTCGGTTCGGTGAAACGGCGGGATCTCAGGGATCGTATACGCCCAATGGCAGCGCCGGTACGCCGACCGTGCGGATACCACACTCCCTCTCGATCTTGTCGGCCTACCCAGCGAAGCCGCTTGAATACCTCGACGACGCTGGGTGTGCAGGTCAGCCCGCGCGCGGCCGCCGGGCACCCCGCGCGGCGAGCCCCGAGCGTCACCGCGCGGCCGAGGCGGCACCGCCCCCTAGTCAGCACAAGGCTGACGATATACGATTTCGGCAGCCGGGGCCGCGCTGGACCTCCGGTTCGCCGCGACACGGGAGGATCCTGATGTCCGAGAACCTGCACCTGGTGTTCAGCAAGCCGCCCGCGTGGCTCTCCGACGAGGAGTACAACCGGTGGTACGACTTCCACCTGGGCGAGATCCTGGTGGTGCCGGGGTTCGTTGCGGCGCGCCGGTACCGCCTGCAGACAGTGAAGGGTGCGTGGACTCCGTCGGGCCACCGGTACCTTTCCGCCTACGAGCTCGAGGGCAACCCACGGGACGTTATGCGGGAACTCGACAAGGAGGTCGCTTCCGGGCGGATGCAGTTGCCGGGATGGTTCCCGGAGATCACCTTCGCGTCCTTCAACTGCTACTCGCATGGCAACCCCACCGACCCGCGCCTGGCCGATCACCTGTACCTGGTGTTCAGCGCGCCGCCCGAGGGCCTTGACGACGGCGAGTTCGTCAGCTGGTACCGCGAGCACGCCGACGAGAACTCGCAGGTACCCGGCTTCGGTGTCAACTGGCGGTTCCGGCTGGAGCCCGAGGTGATCGACGCCACGTCGGCCACCGTCGCCACCCACCTGGCGATCTACGAGGTGGACCGCGACCTGGCTACGCTCCGAGCGAACCTCGACGCCGCGCGGGTGACCAACGAGGCCGGCTGGCCCTCGTGGTTCGACCCGACCCCGTGGACGTCGCTGGATGCCACCGCGATCGGCGACCGGGTGCCGGCGCCGGCGAGGGCGCCAGCCTGACCGGCGCTCACCAGGCCGGTCCCGACATCGCGCAGAAAGGACCACATGTCCGTACGCACCACGCCGCCGTTCCGCGCCGACCACGTGGGCAGCCTGCTGCGGCCCCGTGCCCTGCTGCAGGCGCGCGAGGACGCCGGGCGCGGCGCGATCTCGCCCGATGACCTGCGCGCGGTCGAGGACGAGGCCATCCGCGACGCGGTCAGGATGCAGGAGGAGATCGGCCTGCGCTCGGTCACCGACGGCGAGTTCCGGCGCGCCTCGTGGCACATGGACTTCATCTACGAGATCGCCGGCGTGGCCAAGGCGAGCCAGAACCTGAGGAGCGTCTTTCACAACGAGGCCGGCGACATCGAGTTCACCCCGGCCGCGGTCCGGGTCACGGGCAAGCTCGGGATGGATCACACGATCTTCGGCTCCGCCTTCGCGTTCCTCCGCGACGTTGCCACCGCCGCGACGCCGAAGCTGACCATCCCCGCGCCCAGCCTGGTCCACTACCGCGGCGGGCCCGCGGCGATCGACCGCAGCGTGTACCCGGACATGGACGTGTTCTGGGACGATCTCGGCGCTGCGTACGCGGACGAGATCAGCCGGCTAGCCGCGATCGGCTGCACCTATCTCCAGCTGGACGACACGAGCCTGGCCTACCTCAACGACCCGGAGCAGCGCGCGGAGATCGCCCGCCGCGGCGAGGACGCCGAGCACCAGCACGAGACCTACATCAAGACCATCAACCGGGCGCTGCGGGACAGGCCGGCCGGGATGACGATCACGACCCACATGTGCCGGGGCAACTTCCGGTCGTCCTGGGTCGCCCGGGGCGGTTACGACTTCGTGGCCGACGCGCTGTTCAACGAGCTGAACGTCGACGGCTACTTCATGGAGTACGACGATGAGCGCTCCGGCGGCTTCGAGCCGCTGCGCTTCGTGCCGAAGGGCAAGTATGTCGTCCTCGGGCTCGTGACCAGCAAGAAGGGAGCCCTGGAAGCGAAGGACGACATCAAGCGGCGGCTCGAGCAGGCCAGCAAGTTCGTTGACATCGACCAGCTCTGCCTGTCCCCGCAGTGCGGCTTTTCCTCGACCCTCGAGGGCAACGCCCTGTCGGCTGACCAGCAGGCCGCCAAGCTGCGCCTCGTGGTGGAAACCGCCGAAGAGGTATGGGGCAGCGGGTAGC
>DASYXX010000216.1:0-6201 GCA_035934395.1 Streptosporangiaceae bacterium | reverse complement strand
CACCGTGTTCAGCGAGACGTAGAGGGTGCCGGCGATGTCGGCGTTGGATGCGCCGGAGGCGGCAAGCTCGGCCACCCGCTCCTCCTGCGGGGTCAGCCGGCCCGGATCCGGCTTCACCCGCCGTCGGCCGCCCGCGACCCGCAGTTCCTGGCGCGCCTGGTCAGCGAGCCAGCGCGCTCCTGCGGTCTCGGCGATCTCGAGTGCCTGCGCGAGCAGTCGCCGAGCCCGTTCCAGCTGCCGTGACCGCCGTAGGAAGCGCCCGTACTCCAGCAGCGTGACCAGCCGCTCCAGGGGCAGGTCGACCTCCTGGTGAATGGTCATGGCCTGACCGAACAGTTGGTCCGCCAGCGCCTGGTCGCCTGCGTCTTCGGCGAGCAGCGCCCGGCCATGAGCGATCGCGATGTGCGGATAGCGGCACGGCAGTGGCCGGGCGCAGTCCGCCAGCCACCCGAGCACCCGCTCGGCGTCCGCTCGGCGACCCGAGCCGAGGTATGTCGCGATCGCGTGACGTGTCCAGGGGATCTCGCACGGCTCGCGCAGGCCCACCCGTGCCGATGTGGCCTCGATCTGCTCATACTGGGCGCACGCGTCTGCGAGCCGTCCTTCGGCCAGGCACCGCTAGGCTCGCCAGTACGCCAGGTGCAGCGTCGGCTGCCAGCCGCCGAAGGCGGCCACGAGCGCGTCGGCCTCGCGGGCCGCTTCCTCGCTCTCCTCCGGGCGCCCCATGAGCAGCAGCAGGCTCGCGCGATCGACGGCAGCATACGGGGCGACCAGCGGCGCCAGGTCGGCGAGCCTGGCGCACCGCTCGGCCAGGACCAGAGCCTCGTCGAGCCGCAGCAGCCGCAGGAGCGTGCCGACACAGCCGAACAGGGTCGCCGCTTCCTCCTCCGGGCTTCCCGCCAACTCGGCGAATCGCAGCCGCACCTGGTAGAAGTGCTCGGACTCGGCCAGGCGGCCGACGAGCTTGGCGGTTGTGCCATAGGTCGAGGGTGCTCCGCCGATGAGGGCCAGCAGGCGTCGTGGTGCCGTGGCCGCCGCCGCCTCGGCGGCCCTGGCCGCCGCTTCCGCCGCCTGTAGGCCGCTTGGATCGCCGGTCTCGAGCGCCGCGAGGCCCCAGGCGGCCTCGGTGCACCAGCGGAACGGGCCTTCGCAGCCGCCGGCGACCGCGATCGCCATCGCCCGGTCCAGGACCTTGATCGAAGCGGTCGGGCCGCCGATGAACTGGGCCAGCCGGCAGTAGATGAGCAAGCTCTGTATGGCGAACTCCGGCTCGGCGGTCTCGGTGAGGTCGACGCACTCGTCGACCAGCCCGTCCACGGCCCCGAACTCGCCGAGGAAGGCATGCGCTCGCCCGATGGCCCGTATCGTCCTCGCCTCGATCATGATCGGCAGGCCGGCTCGCTGCCGGAGCCGCTCGCCGACATCCTTGGCGTCGGCGGGACGGCCGCCCGCGGCGAGGGACTCGGCGAGGTCGCACAGCAGTTCCGGGCTTGCGTTGCCGCCGGCCAGCCTGACGGCGGACTCGAGGATGCTGATCGCGCTTTCCGGCGCGCCGCTGTCCCACGCGGCCGCGCCCATGCGGTGCAGGACGGCGACCGCGGTCGGGTCGCCGGCCAGGTTGGCCTGGACGGCGTGCTCGACCGCCTCCTCCTCGAGCCCCCGCTCGACCAGCAGCGTGAAGGCGCGTCCGTGGACCCTGGATCGGGTCGAGCCGCCCAGGTCGTCGTAGAGGGCCTGGCGAAAGAGCGGATGCACGAACTCGACCCAGCCCGGCCGTACCGGTCGGACCAGCCCGCTGCGGTCCAGCGCCTCCAGCGCACCGTCCGCGTCGCGCTGGCCCAGGTCCGCCAGGCGCACGGCTAGGTCGGGACGGAAGCGCGCGCCGAGCACCGCCCCGGCTCTGGCGCAGGCCAGGCCGCCGGGCGGGAGCCCGGCGAAACGGCCGAGCAGCAGCCGGTCGTGCACACCGTGCATGTCGCCCGCCCCGGCCACCGGGATCTCCTCGCCGCGGGCCACGGCCAGGCCGACCTGCTCGAGCAGTAACGGGTTGCCTGCGCAGATCTCGGCGGCACGTGCGACTTCGGCGTCGCCCAGCTGCCTGCGGGCATGGTCGGCGAGCAGCTCGGCGGCGCTATCGCGGCTGAGCGGCTCGAGGCGTTCGACCGACGCGTGGGCGTCGTGGGCAAGTCCCTCGGCGATCAGCCGGGCCGGCTCTGGCCACGGCCTGAGGGTCGCGACCACGGCTACCGGCAGCGTCGACAGGCGGCGGCACAGGAACGACAGCAGCGCTAGGGAGTCAGCGTCGGCCCAGTGCACGTCATCGAGGGCCAGCAGCGCCGGCCTGGGCGCCGCGGATTCCAGCCAGCGCCAGACCGCGTAGAAGATGGCCGCGCGAGAGTCCGGCGCCGTCTGATCATGGCCTCGCCTGTCGAGCAGGTCCGCGCCGCCCAGGGCAGACAGCGCCTGAGCGAGAAAGCCGAACGGCAGTACCGACTCCATGGCCTCGCCCTTGGCCAGGCCGATGGAAAAGTCTTCCTTGGCATTCCGGCAGGCATCGTCCAGGACCGAGGTCTTGCCGAGCCCCGGCTCGGCCAGCACGAATAGGATGCCGGCCCGGCCCGCCCGGGCCTGGCCGAGCAGCCGGGCGGCGGCGGCCATGACGCCCTCGCGCTCCAGCAGCGCTTTGGCGCTCGCGGTCACGATGCCTCCTGCCAGAGCGACACGCGGTTGGCTTAATTATCAGGTCTTTCCATGATGCCGCCAGCGCGGCCAGCCACCTACGGTCGCGGCATGGAACCCATGATGACGTTCCTCGACTGCCCCGAATGGTGCGACGACACGGGCGCCTCACGGTGCGGGCTGCCAGCCGAGGTGCGATCCAGGTACATCGCGACGTCCACGGACGGGCCGCTGGAGTCCGCGATGATTCGCTGCCCGCTCGGCCACTGGTTCAACGGACCGATCGAGTTCCTCACGTTCCGGGCGCCGCACCCGGCCATTCCGCTTGAGATCGCCAAGGACCGATGATGGGCATTTCCCCGCGCTCGGCGCGGCGCGTGACCACCGGCCTGGACCGGCAGCCGCTGACCCGCACCCAGGTCACCCTGGCGTGTTTCAGCATTGACGGCAAGCTCGGTTCGGTGCTTGATCGCAATGTGGAACTAACGTTAATCGTGCCGGGCCCGGCCTCGGCGGCCGCCCCATGACCGGGCCGCTGAGCCCGGCGGTCCGGCGGATCGCCGCTCGATTCGCTGAGGTGGCGTGCCCTCCGGAAGTACGCAAAACAGGCCGGGTGGAGGGGCTGCTCGGCGAGCTCGAGCTCATGCTCGGCGCGCTGCCGTCGGCGGCCCGGCGGCTGGTCCCGCTGGCACTCGTCGGGTTCGACCAGGGCGCGCGGCTGTACCCGCGGTCTCATGGCCGCCGGTTTACCCGCCTCGGCGACGAGGCTGCGGAGGCGTACCTGGCCGCCGTGCTCGGCTCGCGCGCGCCTGCCCTGGCCGCGGTGTTCCAAAGGGTCAAAGGGCTGGTGGTCATGTGCTATTACGAGCTGCCCGAGGTCAAGGCGGAACTGCGCTACCTTCCCGACGCCTACATCGCGGAGGTGTCGAAGCGCCGGCTCGTCAGCTACGGGGCAGAGATCCGCGCCGCCGAGACCACGACGTCCGGCCGGCCCGAGCGCCTGGTCACGCAGAACGATGTGACCTCGGACGTGCGGGTGGACTGCGGCGTGGTGGTCGTCGGCTCGGGGGCGGGCGGCGCGACCATGGCCGCCGAGCTAGCCAGTGCGGGCGTGGATGTCGTGGTGGTCGAGGAGGGCGGCTACCACCCGACCGAGTCGTTCACCGCGCAGGCCGGCCGGGCGGCGCGGACCCTGTACCGGGACGGCGGCGCGGGCCTCGCGTTTGGCCGGCCGCCGGTCCTGTTCTCCGAAGGACGCTGCGTTGGCGGATCGACAGTCGTCAACGGCGGCATGTCCTGGCGCACCCCGGCGCCGGTCCTGGAGAGCTGGGCACGCCAGGAGCGCGTGACCGCGATCAGCGAGCAGGACATGGAGCCATTCTTCCAGTCGGTCGAGGCGCGGATCTCCGTGGCGCACCAGGACCCGGAGACAATCGGCACCGACATGCGGCTGCTCAAGGCCGGAGCAGACGCGAAGGGCTGGAAGATCATCCCGAACCTGCGTAATCAGCTGCACTGCGCGGGGTCCAACAACTGCACCAACGGCTGCCCGACCGGTGCCAAGCGGTCCATGCTGGTCACCGCCATCCCGCGGGCGCTGCACCACGGCGCCCGGCTGTACGCGGACTGCCGGGTGGAGCGGATCACGACCGCGCGGGGGGCCGTGACCGGGGTCGAAGCCCGGTTCGTCCGGCCCGGCGGCCGGCCAGGCCCGCGGCTGACCGTGCGAGCCAAGGTCGTGGTGGTGGCCGGCGGCGCAGTGCAGACTCCCGCGCTCATCGCCCGCTCCGGGCTCCGGTCGTCGTCCGGGCAGCTCGGCCGGAACCTCACGCTGCACCCGAACGCCAAGGTGATCGCGTTCTTCAACGAGCAAGTGGACGGCTGGCGGGGCGTGCACCAGGCTTACCAGGTCCGCGAGTTCGCCGCCGAGGGCATCTTGCTGACCGCGGTGAACGTGGCGCCATCCTTGATCGCCATGACCCTGCCTGGCCACGGCAAGCACCTCGGCGCAGTGATGGCCGACTACAACCACATGGTGACCGGCGGGTGCCTGATCGAGGACACCGGCTCCGGGCGTGTCCGGCACGTGCCAGGGATCGGCGCGCACGTGACGTACCAGATAAACGACCACGACGCGGCCCGAGTCGTGCGCGGGGTCCAGCTCACCGCCGAGCTGATGTTCGCGGCAGGCGCCCGCAGCGTTCTGCTGCCGTTCGCCGGCGCGCCGCAGGTACGGACTCCGGCGGAGCTGAGCGACCTGCTTGCCCGGCCGGTGGACCCGAGATCGCTTGAGCTGTTCACCGTCCACCTCATGGGCACCGCGCGGATGAGCGAGGACCCGCGGCGCGGCGTCACCGACAGCTACGGCGCCTTCCACGGCGTGCCCGGCCTGTTCGTGGCCGACGCCAGCTTGTTCCCCGGCCCGGTCGGGGTGAACCCGATGGAGACGATCCTCGCCCTGGCCACCCGCAACGCGCGGCGCCTGATCGACCAGCGAGAAACGCACGGATTCTGAGGAGGCATCTGCCATGCCCGCCGTGTCAGCCCGGTACCTGGACCTTGCCCGCAGCCCCAGGCGCCACCTGGACGCCATGTTCGCTGCCGGGAGCCCGCCCGACGTCACCGCCCTCACCGGCCACGAGTTCCGCGGCTACAACCGGCCGCGCGCGACCGCCGCACTCGGCATCCGCAAGTTCATCAAGGCCTTCTACCTCGACCGCACGGGGCGCCCGTTCGGCTGCAACACCCCAGTCGCCCAGAACGGGCTCGATAGCGAATGGCTCGCCCGGCCGAGCGAGAACCGCCCGAAGCGTTACGCGTTCTTCCTTGTCGAGCCCGCCGATCCGGACGCCGCCGACGAGAACCGGCGCGGCGCGGTCCTGCTCGACTACCGCCGGGGCGGCAACCGCGCCTACGACGTCGCCCAGATCCTCCGCGACTACCTGGTGCAGGTCACGCCAGGCTCGGACGACCTGCTGCTCGGCAAGGCCTACTTCGTGGTCGCGGGCCGCCGCCTGGCATCCAGTTACTTTCTGATCGAGCGGTACCGCCCGCTACCCGACGCCGAGGCACTGGCTACCCGGGTGCGGTTACCAGCGATCATGTTGCCGGCTCCAAGGTCCACGACCGCCATGCCGTGTTCGACAGCCTGCGACCTCCCGGTGGAGAATGGCGGGCCTGCCGGGCCGTGACGGCGGTGCTGGCCAGGCCCGCACCCGCCGTGGCCACGGTCAGCCTGCGTGGTCGCAGTGTCCGACGAACGCCTGGAGTCTGGCCGCGAAGCGTTCGGGGTCGACGAGGTGGACGAAATGCCCGTCGCCTGCCCATTCCTCGATCTGGGCATCCGGCAGGCGGCCGAGCCGCTCGCGCTCGCCGTCGGTGGCTGGCCGGCCGAACACCGCGAGGCACGGGATCTTGATCCGGGCCGCCGTGTCATCGGTCCATGCCTGCAGCTCGGCGGGTTCGGTGTTCAGCACCTGATCCCAGTATCCGAGCACGACGTCTTGTTTGACCTTGTGCCTT
>DASYXX010000558.1:0-5366 GCA_035934395.1 Streptosporangiaceae bacterium | reverse complement strand
CGCCCGGGCCGGACGTGCCGGCGGCGCCGGGCCGATCCGGCCGGCGTGCCGTAGCCGACCAGGACGCTGCCGCTCGGCTCCGGCGCGGCGGCAGCCGCGGGGGTGACGCTGATCAGCGGCGCGCCGACCGGGACGACCTGGCCCTCCCGGGCGTGCAGCGCCTCGACCCGGCCCGCGAACGGCACGGGCACCTCGACCGCGGCCTTCGCGGTCTCCACCTCGACCACGACCTGGTCGGTACTGACCTCGTCGCCGACCTGAACCCGCCAGGCGGTGATCTCGGCCTCGGTGAGCCCCTCCCCCAGGTCGGGCAGGCAGAACTCAGGCATCGTTAGTCACGCTCGCCTCCGGGCGGCGCCGCGCCCTCCGGCTCGCTCATGTGTCGTCCCACTGCAGCCGGGCGACGGCGTCCAGGATGCGGTCCGCGGTCGGCAGGTGGTACGCCTCGAGCATGGGCGGCGGGTAGGGGATGTCGTGCCCGGTGACCCGCAGGATCGGGGCCTCGAGGTAGTGGAAGCATTGCTCGGTCAGCCGCGCGGCGACCTCGGCCCCGTAGCCGCAGAACGCGGACGCCTCGTGCACCACGACCGCCCGCCCGGTCCGGCGGACCGACTCGGCCACCGTGGCGTCGTCGAACGGGGACAGGCTGCGCAGGTCGATGACCTCCAGGTCCCAGCCGTCCTCGGCGCCGGCCTCGGCCGCCTCCAGCGCGGTCGCCACCGGGCCGCCGTAGGCGATGACCGTGGCATCGCTCCCCCGCCGCCGCACGCACGCGGTCGCGATGTCCGGGCCCGGGCGCAGAGCGAGCTCCGCCGCCTCCGTGGCCCAGTACCGGCGCTTGGGCTCGAGGAAGATCACCGGGTCCGGGCAGTCGATCGCCTGCCGCAGCAGGGTGTAGGCGTCGGCCGGGGTGCCGGGCGTGACCACCCGCAACCCCGGGGTGTGCGTGTAGTACACCTCGGACGAATCGCTGTGGTGCTCGACGCCGCCGATGCCGCCGCCGTAGGGCACCCGGATCACCACCGGCACCTCGACGCGGCCCCTGGTCCGGTTCCGCAGCTTCGCGAGGTGGCTGGTGATCTGCTCGAACGCCGGGTAGGCGAACGCGTCGAACTGCATCTCGACGACCGGGCGCAGGCCGTTCATCGCCATGCCGATCGCGGTGCCGACGATGCCGGCCTCGGCCAGCGGCGTGTCGAAGACCCGGCCGTCGCCGAAGCGGGCGGCCAGCCCGTCGGTGACCCGGAAGACGCCCCCCAGCGTGCCGACGTCCTCCCCGTACACGAGCACGCGGTCGTCGGCCGCCAGCGCGTCGCCCAGGGCCCGGTTCAGCGCCGCCGCCATGCTGACCGGCGCCTGCGGCGGGGACTCCCGCGCCGGTGTCGCGTGGTCCGCAAGGCCGGTCATGATTAATTTCCTTAACGGTCGGCGTCGAGCTCGGCCGCAAGCTCCTGCTGCTGTCGGGCCAGGGCCGCGGTCGGCCGCGCGTAGACGTGCCGGAACAGCTCGGCCGGGTCGGGCCGCGGCTCCGCGCTCATCCGGTCCCGCAGGTCGGCGGCGAGCCGCTCGGCCTCGGCGGTGACCTCGGCGGCCAGCGCGTCGTCCAGCAGCCCGGCGCCGCGCAGGTGGCGTTCCAGGCGCAGCAGCGGATCGCGCGCGAGCCACTCCTGCACCTCCTCGCCGGTCCGGTAGCGCGTGGCGTCGTCGGCGTTGGTGTGCGCCTCGACGCGGTAGGTCAGCGCCTCGATCAGGGCCGGGCCGGCCCCCGAGGCCGCGGCGTCCGCCGCGGCGCGGACGGCGGCGTAGACCGCGGCCGCGTCGTTGCCGTCGACCTGCTGGGACGCGATGCCGTAGCCGATGCCCTTGTGCGCGAGCGACGGCGCCGCGGTCTGCTTCGCCAGCGGCACGCTGATCGCGTAGCCGTTGTTCTGTACCAGGAACACGACCGGGGCGTTCCAGACCGCGGCGAAGTTGAGCGCCTCATGGGTGTCGCCCTCGCTCGTGGCGCCGTCACCGAGCAGGACGACGGCGACCGTGTCCTCGCCCTTGATCCTGGCCGCCTGGGCAAGGCCGACGGCATGCGGGGTGTTGGTGGCCAGCGGCGTGCACTGCGGCGCGACCCGGCGGGCGAAGGGGTCGTAACCGCAGTGCCAGTCACCGCGCAGCAGCGAGAGGGTCTCGACGGGGTCCACCCCGCGGGACACGATCGCCACGCAGTCGCGGTAGGTCGGGAACAGCCAGTCCTGGGCCCGCAGGGCGTGGACCACGCCGACCTGGCACGCCTCCTGGCCGCGCGAGCTCGGGTACACCGCCAGCCGGCCCTGCCTGGCCAGCGCCGTCGCCTGCGCGTCGAAGCGGCGGCCGATGACCATCGAGCGGTGCAGGCCGACCAGCACGTCCGGGCCGGGCATGGACAGCCCGTCCCGCCCGGTGAGCGCGCCGTCGGAGTCCAGCAGCGCCAGCGGCTGGGTGCCGGGCAGCAGCCCGCGCCGGGCTCGCGCACCCGGCGCCGGGCATGCCGCAACGGTCATGTAGCGCCTTCTCCGTTGAAGCCGTCCATGCCGATGAAACTACCTCGATTGTCGTGCCTTAGGGGCCATCGGTCCAGCTCGAGACGTTATATATAGACGAATGATCAAGCATTACGCTAGCTTGTGAGCTTATGGCTCTGAAGATGCCGGAACAGGCCCGGCCCGGTGGACATATTGCTCCGCTGGACGACGTGGACCGGCGGATCGTGGGCTTGCTGCGGGCCGACGGACGGCTCTCGATGCGGGCTCTGGCCGAGCGCCTGCACATCTCGCGGGCCAGCGCGTACGCGCGGGTCGACCGACTGGAGCGGTCCGGGGTGATCACCGGCTACACCGCGACGATCGACCCGCAGCGTTACGGCTACGGCGTGTCCGCCTACGTGTTCCTGAAGATCAGCCAGCAGTCCTGGAAGTCGGTCCGGCAGCGGGTCCTCGAGATACCCGAGGTCGAGCAGGGCGCGCTGGTGGCCGGGGAGCACGACATCGTGCTGCTGGTCAGGACCCGCGACGCGGCCAGCCTCCGGGATCTGGTCCTGACCAGGTTCCACGAGGCCGGCGACGTGCTGTCCACGCAGACCGGGCTGATCTTCGACGAGCTCCCGCCGGGGCGGGGCGAGCCGGGGTTAGCGCTGGACTAGCCGGCCACGGGGCGCTGGAGGCGCAGGCCGTCGAAGGCGACGGCGCAGACCGCGTCGGCCAGGCCGTCGTCCGCCCGGCGCCGGCCAGGCCGGTACCACTCCACAATCGAGTTGACCATGCCGAACAGCAGCCTCGCCGTGACCGCGGGGTCCACGTCCGGCCGGATGTCCCCGTCGCGCTCGGCCTCGGCGACCAGGTCGGCCACGATCGCGTCGAACTCGCGCCGGCGGGCCAGCGCTCGGCGCTCGGTGCCGGTGTTGCCCCTGGCACGCAGCAGCAGCGTGACGTAGGGCAGCCGGTCGGCCAGCACGGCGACGCTCCCCCGCACCAGGTACTCCAGTCGGTCGATCGCGCGATCGTCGCGCTCGGCGACCTGCGCGACGACCGAGAACAGCCCGTCGAGGGCTCGGTCCAGCGCCATCCGGAGCAGGTCCTCCTTGCCGTCGACGTGGTAGTAGATCGACGACTTCGCGATGCCCAGGCGGCGCGACAGGTCCTCCATGCTCGTGCCGTCGTAACCGCGCTCGTTGAACACGGCCACGGCCACCGCCAGCAGCGCCTGGCGGTCATAGCCGGGCCGACCCCGCCGCGGTGGGCCGTCTGACGCGCGCCGGGCCACGGCCGACCCCGGTCTGGTCATCGCCATGCGGGCACGATAACATACCGAACGTTAGGTCAGTAAAAATAGCGGAAGCCCGAGGTTCTGGCCATGGCGGTACTGCGCAGCTACGCCGGCGGGTCCTGGATCACGCCGGATGACGAGGGCCGGCCCGTGCTCGACGCGGTCACCGGGGACGAGGTCGCGCGGGTCTCGTCGGCGGGCGTCGACCTCGCCGCAGCCCTGGACCACGGCCGCTCGGCGGGCGGCCCGGCGCTGCGCGAGCTGACGTTCCACCAGCGGGCCATGCAGCTGAAGGCGCTGGGGTCGATGCTGCGCGAGCACCGCGACGAGCTCTACGCGCTGTCGGCCCGGACGGGCGCGACGCTCGCCGACGCGAAGTTCGACGTCGACGGGGGCATCGGCGTGCTGCTCAGCTACGCCAGCCGCGCCCGGCGCGAGCTGCCCAATGACACGGTGTATCTGGAGGGGCCCCCCGAGGCGCTCGGGAGGGGCGGGACGTTCGCCGGCCAGCATGTGCTCACCCCGTTGCGCGGCGTGGCCGTGCAGATCAACGCGTTCAACTTCCCGGTCTGGGGGCCGCTGGAGAAGTTCGCGCCCGCGTTCATCGCCGGCGTGCCCAGCCTGGTCAAGCCGGCCACGCAGACCGCCTACCTGACCGCCCGGCTGGCCGAGCTGATGATCGGCTCCGGGCTGCTCCCCGAGGGCTCGCTGCAGCTGGTCTGCGGCAGCATCGGCGGCCTGTTCGAGCACCTGACCGAGCAGGACCTGGTCTCGTTCACCGGGTCGGCGGCGACCGCGCGGCGGCTGCGGGCCGACTCGTCTGTCGTCGGCCGGTCGGTCCGGTTCAACGCCGAGGCAGACTCGCTGAACTGCTCGATCCTCGGACCGGACGCTCGCGAGGGCACGCCCGAGTTCGACCTGTATGTCGGCCAGCTGGTCACCGAGATGACCGTCAAGGCCGGGCAGAAGTGCACGGCGATCCGCCGCGCGCTGGTCCCGGCCGCGGTCGCCGACCAGGTGACCGACGCCGCGCGCGAGCGGCTGGCCCGGGTCGTCGTGGGCAGCCCAGCCGTCGAAGGGGTGGGCATGGGCGCGCTGGCCAGCCTGGAGCAGCGTGAGGAGGTGCGCCGCTCGGTCAAGGCGCTGCTGTCCGGGGCCCGGCTGGTCTTCGGTGATCCCGACCACGTGGACGTGACCGGGGCGAGCGCCGAGCGCGGGGCGTTCATCTCGCCGCTGCTGCTGCGCGCCGACGACGCGGAGCGCCCGGAGCCGCACGAGGTCGAGGCGTTCGGGCCGGTGGCCACGATCATCGGCTACTCCGGCGCCGCGGAGGCCATCGAGCTCGCGGCCCGCGGCCGCGGCAGCCTGGCCGGGTCGGTCGTCACCTCGGACGCGGGGTTCGCGCGCGAGGTGGTCCTGGGCGTCGCTCCCTGGCACGGCCGGCTGCTGGTGCTGGACCGCGACGACGCCGCGGAGTCGACCGGGCACGGGTCGCCGCTGCCGATGCTCGTCCACGGCGGCCCCGGGCGGGCCGGCGGCGGCGAGGAGATGGGCGGCGTGCGCGGGGTCCTGCA
>DASYXX010000203.1:0-8565 GCA_035934395.1 Streptosporangiaceae bacterium | reverse complement strand
GCCCCTGCACGGGTAACAGCCCGTGCGGGGTGCCCACCAGCCGGTTCGGGGCGGGGCGGCCGGCCGGGCAAGCTGGTCGCGGGCCGGGTAGCCGGACGTGCGGGAGGCCCGCGGTACCGTCCGGGCCTGCGAAACGGCGTCCCGTTATGACTACTAAATAGCGGTGGCGCGGCCTTCCCAGTACGGGGCGCGGAGCCGGCGCTTCAGGAGCTTGCCGCTCGGATCGCGGGGCAGCTCGTCGGCGAAGTCGATGCTCCTGGGCCACTTCATCCGGGCCAGCCGGCCGTCCAGCGAGGCCAGGATCTCCGCGGCCAGCTCGTCGGAGGCCGTCACGCCCTCGGCGGGCTGCACTACTGCCTTGATCTGCTCGCCCCAGTCCTCGTCCGGGATCCCGAACACCGCGACGTCGGCGACCTTGGGATGCATGATGATCTCGGCCTCGATCTCCGCCGGGTAGATGTTCGCCCCGCCGGAGATGATCATGTCGGACTTCCGGTCGCACAGGAACAGGTAGCCGTCGTCGTCGAGGTAGCCGATGTCGCCGACGGTGAAGAAGCCGCGCAGCCGGCTCGCCGCGGTCTTCTCCGGGTCATCCTTGTAGGCGAAGTCGGAGAGCAACATCTTCATGTAGACCGTGCCGGGCGTGCCGCGCGGGCACTCGTTGCCCTCCTCATCGGCGATCATGACCTCGCTGATGGGCCACGGCGTGCCGACGGTGCCGGGCCGGGCCAGCCAGTCCTGCGGGGTGACGATCGTCCCGCCGCCCTCCGTGGCCGCGTAGTACTCGTACACGCACGGCCCCCACCAGTCGATCATGGCCCGCTTGATCCCCACCGGGCACGGCGCGGCCGCGTGGATCAGCCATCTCATCGACGAGACGTCATAACGCTCGCGGGTCGGCTCGGGCAGCGACAGCATCCGCTTGAAGTGCGTCGGCACCATGTGGGTGTTGGTCACCCGGTACCGCTCGACCTTCGCCAGCGCCTGCTCCGCGTCCCAGCCGTCCATGTAGACCAGGGTGTGCCCCATGTGCAGGGCGCTGCCGCCGAACACGGTGACCGCGGTGTGGTAGTTGGGCGAGCTGACCAGGTGCGCGTTGGGCTGCCCGGCCGTGATCCCGAAGAACTGCTGCAGCGCCGTGCCGAGCTCCGCCGCCTCGTCGGGGTCCAGGCCGGTCAGGGCGCGGCGGACGCCCTTCGGCCGGCCGGTGGTGCCCGAGGTGTAGTGCATGGTGGCGCCCGCGGTCCGGTCCGGCGGCAGCGTCTCCGGCTGCCCCGCACGCATGGCGGCCACCGGCGTGAACCCGGGCACGTCGCCGTAGCCGAAGCGCACGCGCGCCGGCATCCCCGCCTCGTCGGCGGCGGCCGCGCCGACGGCGCCGAACCCCTCGTGCACGAACACCGCCTTCGCCTCGCAGTCGCGCAGGATGTAGGCGATCTCCGGCGCGGTGAAATGCCAGTTGATGGGCGTCAGGTACCAGCCGGCCTGCAGCGCGGCCAGGTACACCTCGAGGGCGCCGGCCCCGTTCGGCAGCACCGAGGCGATGCCGTCCCCGGCCCGGAGCCCGAGCGCCCGCAGCGCGTGGGTGATCTGGTTTACCCGGGCCAGCACGTCGCCGGCCCGGTGCTCGGTGCCGTCCGCCTCGACCGCGGCGATCCAGTCCGGGCTTTGCTGGGCACGACTCCAGAATCCAAGTGCCACCGTTTAACCTTCCGGTCTCAGAACGTGGATCCGACCGGCTCGTCGGTCTCGTAGACGAACTCGTCGTCGTCACGTCGGGTCACGCTCAGCGTAATCCCCACCACCAGCAAGATGACGCCGAGCAGCAGCGTGACCAGCGGGCCGATGTCCTCGATCAGCTCGATCTTCAGGTGTGACGAGCTGGCCGTGTTCACCGCGTTCTTGACGGTGGCCGGTGTCGACGAGAGCACGCCCTGGAACAGGAGCAGCCGGGTCGCTCCGGCGGTGTCCTCCAGCGAGAGCGTGCGGTTCTCCGTCTCGGAGAGCGGGGCACCCGTGACCGGATCCACCCAGACGGTGTTGGTCTCGGTGATGACCTCGGGCAGCGTCACCAGCGGCTGGCCCGGCAAGCCGACCAGCTTGCCCCCCAGCGACTGCGTCGCGAACTGCTGGTTGCTGACCTGCTCAACGAACTTGTCGGCGGTCATGCCGTCGATCGTCCCCGTCCCGGCGTAGCGGTACGGCTCCGGCCGACCCAGGATCGGGTCGAACACCTCATACGTGATCGGCTGCGTCCCGATCGGCCACGCGTAGGCCAGCCCGGACTGGTGCCCGGAGGTGGTGCCGACGCTCGTGATGTTCACGTAGGCACCGCAGCAGTCAACGATCAGTCCGGACCGCCGGTCGAACGCGGAGCGCTGGGAAATGTACTGGATCGCCGCGTTGTTGGTGGCGTCCTCAACCGCCGTGAACTCGTTCCATACCGCCGTCGAGGAGGAGCCCGCCGCCACGTCGCCCCAGGTCGTGCTGGTGATCTTGGCGCTGACGCCGGTGATCACCTTGCCCTGGCCCTGGCTGAAGTAGCTGACACCCTGGCCGGCGAGCGTGGTCACCACGTACTCGTTCAGCGGAAACTTGATGACCTGGCCGGGAAGGACGAACCGCAGCAGCAGCGCGAGCACGAGGAAGAACGCGCCCAGGCCGGTGAGGGTGGTCCCGAGGACGCGACGCATCGATCCCTCCACCCTGGCGTTTGTGCTCGCTTCGTGCGGGTTCGGGAAATTTTACTGACAAGTAGGTCCGGCGTCATGTCCGATCAGGACACATAACCGTAACGGGTTACGCGCCGGCGCCCGGGCCGTTCGCCGAGGTCATGGGGTGCAGGTGTTGCAGTAGTTGTACGGAGAGTTGTTCGGCGGGGCCGGCGGGGTGCTGATGACACTGGTCGTCGTGAACGCAGCTCCCACCGCGAGCACCACCCCTACCGCGAGGGCCGCGATGATCAGTGCGAGACGTGACACGGTGATCCTCCTTGTACCTGGACCCCACCCCTTGGAAGCGGGGAGTCACCGCACCGGCAGCAACGGCCCAACCTTAGTAAGCTGGCCGGTGAAAAGACAATATGTTGACTGAATAGTAACTTTGCCCCGACAGCCACTGGTGTACTACCGGCTGACTGCGGCAGCCGGAACAGGAGCAGGTCCCGGCTGGCTATGACCAACTGGGCCCCGGGCAGGCGGGCCTGCGCGGCCAGGGCGCGGGCGTCCTGGCCGGCCGGGGTGCCTGCCCGGGCGAGCAGCGGCCCGGCGTCGACGACGACGTACCGCACCCCGGCCGCGCGCAGCGCGCGGGTCAGCGGGCCCCGCGAGGTGACGATGCGGTTCAGCCGGATCGAGTCCGCGCTCTCCTGGGCCAGGTTCAGGTTCCCCACGGCCAGCCCGTCGTTGGAGATGACCTCACGGCCGGTGAACCTCGCCCAGGGATCGAACACCGGCTGGCCGGAGTTCCAGGGATAGCTGCGGTAGGCAGCCCACGGCAGCAGCAGCACCGATCCCCGGGCCGGGTCGCCGTCGATGACCTGCCGGGCCCGCAGCCAGTCGGCCGGGTACTCCGCCGGCCGCAGCCTCCCGCCCAGGCCCCACGCCATTCCGGGAAGGAGCACCACGGGCGCCAGCACGACCATGGCGGCCAGCGCGGCTCGCGCCGGGTGGTCCGGCGCTGCGCGGACCCTGACCTCGCGGCTGACCCCGGCGGCCAGCGCGCCGAGGCCGACCGCCTCCGCCAGCGCGAGCGGCGCCAGGAACTTCTGGCCATCTCGGAGCACCGCGAAGCCGGGCCAGGCCGTCACCAGATCGCGTAGCGCCGCGCGGCCCGGTGAGGCGGCCGCGACGGCCGCGATGACCAGGCCAGCCAGCGCCGCGATGGCCAGGCCGGTGCGAGCGCGGGGCGCGGCGCCGCCTGGACTGAGGAGCGACGGAGGAGCGACGAGGGAAGGCGGCGCCTCAACGGCGCCCCGACGCGAGCCGGTAGCACTGCGCAGCCGCCGCGGCCGGACCCACAGCACGTACCCGAAGGCCGACGCGACGACCAGGAGCAGCCAGAACGCGGACGCGGCGCCCCGGAACCCCGGCGGGACCGCCCGCGGGTTCCAGATGCCCGACAGCAGCAGCAGGCTGCCGACCCGGCCGAACGGGGTGTCCGCGCGCGGCGCGAACGCGTCGATGCCGCGGGGGTCGGTGTGCACGGGCACGGCCAGCGCGGGGATCAGCCATGGCAGGCTCAGCAGCGCCAGCGCGGCGAGCACGGTCAGCAGGCGGCGGGCCCGCCCGCCCGGCGACGCCAGCGCGGCCGGCACCGCGGCGAGCGCCGTCACGCTCAGGGCCGCGACGCCCCCGATCGCGGCCGGGATCATAACGCAGACCAGCCGGCCGAGCCTGACCCGCTCCGGGCCGGCGCACAGGACCCGGACCACCCACGGCAGGGCCGCGTAGCCGAGCAGCAGTGCCCACTGCCCGAGTTGCAGCCGCTCGGCCACGTACGGGTTCCAGGCGTAGCACACGCCGGCGGCCAGCCGCGCCAGCAGCGGCGCGCCGCCGACAACGCTGCCGTCCGTGCTGCGAGGCGCCCAGGCGCTGTCAAGCAGAGCGGCCGCACCCGAGCAGGCCAGAACGAAGATCAAAAGCAGGATGATCTTCTGAACGATATCGGCGGGCAGGGCCAGCGAGGCGACGGCGATCACGGCGTCGCTTGGCACGGCGCGCGGCGGCCCGCCGGTCAGCCCGAGAAGCGCGGCGGAGAACGGCATCCGGGGCACGAACACCATGTCGTAGCTGAGCAGGAACCCGCGGCCCAGGCCCGGCCCGAGCGCGAGCAGGCCGAGTCCCAGCCCGGTCAGGGCGGGCGCGAGCGACGCGGTCCGCCCAGCCGGCCCGGGCGGCGGCCTGGCCGCCGGAAGGTGGCGTCTCAACGGCCTCCCGATGCGAGCGGGGATCGCTGCACGGGTGCGCAGCGTCATGGCTTCCGGGCGTGCACCAGCAGGATCGAGGCCGCGGCGGGCCACGCGCAGAACGCTCGGTCGACGGGACGCAGCGGCCGTGGGACGTCATGGTAGCGCGCCCCCGTGACCCGGACCGAGCCGAAGCCCCGCGCGGCGAGCAGCTGCACCAGGGCCCGGCGGGTAAACAGGTGCAGGTGCCCGGCCACCTGGCGGCCCGGCCTGCCGTACACGCCGCGCAGGCTGACCTCGGAGAAGACCGGCTGCACCCCGAGCGCGACCAGCCCGCGGTTGTACCACGCGGCCAGGTTCGGGGTGGACAGCAGCAGCGACCCGCCGGGCTTGAGCACCCGGAAGACCTCCTCGAGCGCCGAGTCCGTGTCCACGAGGTGCTCGATCAGCTCGCTCATGATCACGACGTCGACGGCCTGCGAGGCCACGGGCAGGCGCGGGCCGTCGATCCCGGCCCGCAGCACGGTCAGGCCGAGCCCCCGCGCCTGGCTCAGCGAGCCCGCCGACCAGTCGAGGCCGACCAGGCGGTGGCCGGGGTTGCGCTGCGCCGCGAGCCAGGCCGCGCTGCCGTCGCCGCACCCCAGGTCGAGGATGCAGGCGGGCGCGCTGACGTCCCGCAGCGCCAGCGCGAGCAGGCTGGCCATGCGCTGCGCGCGGTCGGTGCCGGAGCTGGCCGGCACCTCCGGGTTCTCGTAGAACTGCTGCAGCGGCGCCGGTGCCCGCTTGTCCGACGTGGCGGGGGCCGTCACCGGCGGGTGCCCTTCATCTGAGACTCATCCGCGGCTCTTCGCGGGCGAGGCCCCGGCGAGCGCCTCGTCCGCGACCGAGGCGAAGCCCTCGACCGCCGCAGACCAGTGCAGCCGCAGCGCCCGCTCGCGCGCGGCCCGGCCCAGCGCCTCGCGGGTCCGGTGGTCGAGCGCGAGCGACGCCCAGGCCGAGACGAACTGGCCCTCGTTCCTGACCAGCACCCCGGTCTCGCCGTCCACCACCGAATCCCGCAGGCCGGGCACGTCGAACCCGATCCCCGGGGTGCCGCGGATCGCGGCCTCTGTGATCACGATCCCCCAGCCCTCGATCATGGCGGGGTGCAGCAGCATCCAGGCCGAGCACAGCAGGCGGTGCTTCTCCTCCTCCGAGACGCGCCCGGTGACGACGACGCCCGGCCCGGCCATGGCCTGGAGGCGGGCCCGCTCGGGACCATCCCCGGCGATCACCAGCTGGCCGCCGACCACGTGCCGCACCCGTTCCCAGAGGCGCAGCAGCAGGTCCATGCGCTTGTAGTCCTCGAGCCGACCCAGCGCGAGGAACATCGGCTCCGGTGACCGCGGCGTCAGCGGCTGGGGCTGCTCGACGCACATGGAGACCTGCCGGATCCGGTCCTTGTCGACCCCGATGTCGGCCAGCGCGGCGGCCGTGGAGCCCGAGATCGTGAGGAACAGGTTCTTCCGGTGCGCCCGGGGCATGAGAACGCCCTCGGTGAAGCGCCCGACGGCCGCGAGCGGGGCGGGGAAGCGAACGGCCCACAAGTCGGTGTGGACGTGGTTGACGAGGCAGACCATCGGGCGCCGGGCCCACAGCGGGGCGAAGAACGGCATCCCGTTGCAGACCTCGACCACCAGGTCACAGTCTCGGAGTCGCCGGTACGCGAGCGGCGCCCGGAGGAACTGGGTGTAGGTGCCGCCGTTCCTGATCACCTGGTACGTGCGCTCGGCGGTCGGCCCGCCGCACAGCAGGGTGACCCGGTCGCCGCGGGCCGTCATTCCCTCGGCCAGGCGGTCGACCAGGACCTCGGAACCACCGGCCCGCGGGTTGGCCAGATCCCGCCAGGCCACGAACACGATGTGGCGGCCCTTGCGGCCGTCGGCCGGGGACTCGTCGGCGGCCTCAGGCCGCGGCGGCGCGACCGACACCGGTGCTGCCGGCGCAACCGGCGATTCCGCTGGGACCAGGGACTCGGCGATCTGCGGCCCGGGCGCGATGAGCCCTTCGGCCGCCTCCGGGGGGGCCGGGGCCAGCGGCCGAAGGGTCTGGCCGAGTACCGTGCTGGCCCCGAGCGCGGAGCCCGCCCCGACCGGGGCTGTGCTCGGCCTGCTGTGTGACTCCTGACTCACGCGACCACGCTCCACCTCTGGTTGCGGCACGGGACCAGAGCTATCATTACTCGCAGGTAATGTCCACCGGACAATGGAGCATTATTCTGGTAATTTCGGTAAGTCGTCAATCGCCAGCCCCCCGAGGTTCCTCATGGCGGTTCACGACAGGTTCTAGCATGTCGTGAACCGGTGCTTCTGTCCCCGCCGTGACCCAGTTAGCCGCAGGCGCCTGACGGGCGGCACAGACAGTCGCATCGCCCGGCGACTCAGGAAAGGCCGCGATCCGGAGGACGTCCATGAGCCTGCTGCCACCGTCTGTCCGCCAGCCATCGGCGCCTGCGGAGCCCGACCTTCGGTCCGGTGCCAGGCGGCGCCGCCCCCGGGGCCTGCGCAGGTCCGTGCGCCTGTACCGGCTCTTCCGCAAGGAGCAGTCCGACCCGGAGAGCTTCTACTCGGGCCTCGCCGAGGACACCGTGGCGCAGCTGGAGGACTACTGCGAGCTGCGGGGCCGCACGGTGGTCGATGTCGGCGGCGGGCCTGGGCACTTCACCACGGCGCTGAGCGAGCGCGGCGCGAAATGCTATCTGTTCGAGCCCGATTCGGCCGAGATGCTCAGCCGCGGGGAGGCGCCCTCCGGAGCGGTCATCGCGGACGGCTACTGGCTTCCCGTCCGCGACGGCGTGGCCGACGTGTGCCTGTCGTCCAATGTGCTGGAGCACGTGCGCGATCCGCTCGGCCTGATCGATGAGATGGTCCGGGCCACCCGGCCGGGCGGGCTGATTTATCTGTCGTTCACGAACTGGTATTCCCCATGGGGCGGGCATGAGATGTCGCCCTGGCACTACCTGGGCTTCCGGTTCGCCGAACGACGGTACGCCAGGCGCAACGGCCGGCCGCCCAAGAACCGCTTCGGCACCTCGCTGTTCCCGGTGCACGTCGGGTCCGTCCTGCGCCAGATGAGGTCGCGCACCGACGTCGGCATCGTCGAGGCGATGCCGCGCTACTACCCGCGCTGGTGCAAGGCGATCGTGCGGATCCCGGGGCTCCGCGAGATCGCCACCTGGAACCTGCTGCTCATACTGCGGCGCGTCGAATGACGGCGCCGGCCATCCACGGGAGGGCTGGCCTGCGCCCTGCGCTGGGTCCGCCCTGGACAGCCGACGCGGCCGAGCCGCACGTGCCCAGGCCGCGCGGCTGGTCGGCGGCCAGCTGGCGCTGGTTCGTGCTGGTCTGGCTGCTGGCACTGATCGTCTTCGCCCTGAACGACCCCGGCCGGATGATCTTCGACACCAAGCTGGGCGTCGACATCAACTCGGCTACCTTCTTCTCGCGCCTCTGGCCGCTGTGGAACCCGCTCGAGTGGTTTGGCACGCTGCAGAACCAGTACATCGGCTACGCGATCCCGATGGGCCCGTTCTTCCTGGCCGGGCAGTTGCTGCGGCTGCCCGTCTGGCTGATCGAGCGGCTGTGGCTGTCCCTTCTCGTCGCGGTCGGCTTCTGGGGCCT
>DASYXX010000183.1:0-3864 GCA_035934395.1 Streptosporangiaceae bacterium | reverse complement strand
CCGCCGAACGCGGTCTTGAGCTGCACGATGCCCGGCGGGTCGTCGGTAACGTGACCGATGACCGAGGCCTGCTCGCCGAGCGGGTGCGCGCGCAGGGCGACGAGCGCGCGATCGGCCGCCGCGCCGTCCACGACGGCGATCAGGCGGCCCTCACATGCGACGTACATGGGGTCGATGCCGAGTAGCTCGGCGGCGCCGCGCACCTCGGCGCGGACCGGGATGTCGTTCTCGCTAACCAGGACGCCCACGTTGGCGGCCTTGGCGATCTCGTTGAGGATCGTGGCCACCCCGCCGCGGGTCGCGTCCCGCAGCGCCCGGACCCCGGGTGTGGCGGACAGCAGGCCGGCGACCAGCCCGTTCAGCGGCGCGGTGTCGGACGCCACGTCGGCCTCGATGTCCAGCTCACCGCGGGCGAGCATGATCGTGATCCCGTGGTCGCCGATCGGCCCGGACACGATGATCGCGTCCCCGGGGCGCGCATTCGCCACGCCGAGGTCCAGGTCGTGCTCGATGACGCCCACCCCGGCGGTGTTGATGTAGCAGCCGTCGGCCTTGCCCTTCTCGACGACCTTCGTGTCGCCGGTGACCACCTGCACGCCCGCGGCGTCGGCCGCCGCGCGCATCGACCCGACGATACTGCTCAGGGCCTCGACCGGGAACCCCTCCTCCAGGATGAAGCCCGCCGACAGGAACAACGGAACGGCCCCGGACGTGGCCAGGTCGTTCACCGTGCCGTTGACGGCCAGGTCGCCGATGTCCCCGCCCGGGAAGAACAGCGGCGACACCACGAACGAGTCGGTGGTGAAGGCCACCCGCGCCCCGTTGATCTTCAACCGGGCAGCATCCTCGAGCGGCTCGAGCGACGGATTGCGGAAAACGTTAAGGAAAACCGCCTCGATCAACGTCTGGGTGGCCTTGCCGCCCGCACCGTGCGACATCGTGATGCGCTCTTCCCTGACCCGCGGACGGCTGCGCCGGGCGCGGTCGATGCGCTCGAGCACCAGCTCCTCGCGCACCGTGCCGGGAGGCGGCTGCGGCGAGCGCCGGTTCATGGCCGGGTCGCCTCCCTGACCCGCTGGCGGGTCAGCCGGCCGTAGTTGTAGTAGGCCGCGCAGGCGCCCTCGGGTGACACCATGCAGGTGCCGATCGGCGTTTCGGGCGTGCACGCGGTGCCGAAGACCTTGCACTCCCACGGCTTGAGCACGCCCTTGAGGACCTCGCCGCACTGGCACGCCTTCGGGTCGGCGACCCGGACGCCGGGCACCGAGAACAGCAGCTCGGCGTCGAACTTCGCGTACTGCTCCCTGACCTTGAGGGCGGAGTGCGAGATGAACCCCAGGCCGCGCCACTCGAAGTACGGCCGCAGCTCCATGGTCTCGCCGATGGCCCTGAGCGCGACGAGGTTGCCGTCCCATGGCACGACGCGCGAGTACTGGTTCTCCACCTCCGACCGGCCCTGCGCGAGCTGCAGCATCAGCATGTAGATCGACTGCAGGATGTCCAGCGGCTCGAAACCGGCCACCACGACCGGCTTGCCGTGGTCGCGCGCGATGAACTCGTACGGCCGGCAGCCGATCACCGTCGACACGTGCCCGGGCCCGAGGAACCCGTCGAGGCGCAGGTCGGGCGAGTCGAGGATGGCCTTGATGGCCGGGATGATCGTGACGTGGTTGCAGAAGACCGAGAAGTTCGCCAGGCCCTCGGCCGCCGCGCGCAGCATGGTCATGGCCGTAGACGGGGCGGTGGTCTCGAACCCGATGGCCATGAACACGACGCGCTTGTCCGGGTTCTTCCTGGCGATCTTCAGCGAGTCCAGCGGCGAGTACACCATGCGGATGTCGGTGCCCCGGGCCTTCGCGTCGAAGAACGACCCGCGGCTGCCGGGCACCCGCATCATGTCGCCGAACGAGGTCATGATGACGTCCGGCTCGGCCGCGAGCGCGATCGCATCGTCGACCCGGCCCATGGGAATCACGCACACCGGGCAGCCCGGGCCGTGCACCAGGGTGATCTGCTCGGGCAGGTAGTCCTCGAGCCCGTGCTTGTAGATCGTGTGGGTGTGCCCGCCGCACACCTCCATCAGCTTGTACTGGCGGCCCGGCTCGCACAGCGCCGTTATCTGCGCAGCGAGCGCGTGCGCCTTGTCGGCGTCACGGAACTCGTCGACGAATCGCATTACAGCCCCCTACTCGATCCGTGACTCGGCGAGCGCCGCGATCTCGTCCTCGTAGGCCTGGCCGATCCCCTCGAGGAACTGCAGGGCCGCGGCGGCCTCGTGCTCGTCGATCTTCGACAGCGCGAAGCCGACATGGATCAGCACCCACTCGCCCGGCCGGGGCGGATCGTCCGACAGCAGCCCGACGTTGATCACGCGCCGGACCCCGCTCACGTCGACCCGGGCCAGGTCGGGCTGATCCGGGAGGAACTCGATCACCTCGCCGGGTATGCCAAGGCACATGGGATCAACCCCTTCGTCGGTAGTCGGCGGCGGCCGGCCGTTCTGGGCCGGCTGCGCGCACCAGGTCGAGCACGACCCGGACGGCCTCGTCGACCGCGGCCGCGACCGGCGCGCTCAGCCCTATTCCCTCGTCCACGCTGGCCGGCTCGCAGCCGACCACGAGCACCCGCCCGGCGTCGGCGCCGAGCAGGTCCAGCATGCTGAACACCACGTCGGGTTGCATGCCGTGAGCGTCAACCACCCCGGCCGCGGGCGGGCCCCCGGCGTCGACCTCGAGCACGTACACCGTGCCGGGCTCGCCCCCGCGCGGCGACGCGTCGACCAGGACCGTGGTCTCGTAGCCCTCGGCCAGGTCGTAGGCCAGGTGGATGCCGCTGATGCCGTAGTCGGCGACCCGCACCCAGTCGGGCAGGTCCGCGGCCGCCAGGCGGCGGGCGACCTCGGCCCCGAACCCGTCATCGCCCAGGAAGATGTTGCCGACGCCGGCGATCAGCATGCGGGCCGTCATCGCGCCAGCACCCGCTGGGTGAGCTCCCACAGCACGTGGTAGACGGTGGTCTGCGCCTCCTGGATCCGGTGCACCGACGAGGACGGGGCGACGAAGAGGTAGTCGATGCTGTCCAGCTCGGCCATCTTGCCGCCGTCGTAGCCGGCGATGCCAACGGTGAGCAGTCCCCGCCGGCTCGCCTCGTCGAACGCGCGCAGCAGGTTCTCTGAGTTCCCGCTGGTGGACAGCCCGACCGCGATGTCGGTGCGGCGGCCGAACGCGGCGATCTGCCGGGCGAAGACCACCTCGACGCCGATGTCGTTGCACAGCGCGGTCACCACCGACGTGTCGCTGGCCAGCCCGAGCGCGGGCAGCGGCCGCGCGTCGCCGCCGGGGTTCAGGAACAGGGTGGCCAGCTCCTGGGCGTCGGTGGCGCTGCCGCCGTTGCCGAAGGCCAGCAGCCGCCCGCCGCGGGCGAACCGGGCGGCGGCATCACGGGCGCAGGACATCAGCCGGGCGCCGTCGCGCGTGCCGACCAGCCGCCGCAGCTCGGTGATCTCCCGGGCCTTGGCGACCGTGGACCGGCGCACCTCCTCGAGGACCGCGGGCAGGTCGCTGGCACCCGAGTACAGGAACGGGTACAGCGACTCCATCGCATCCGGCTGGCCCTGCCGCGTCATCTGGTCCTCACCCCACGGAGTTACCCCGGAGGCCCCCCGAACTCCCGGTGACCGCGATCGCTTCCCTGGCGTGCACCAGGATCGTGTCCCCCACGGCGGCGTCGACGAGCGCGACGCTGACCTCTTCCTCGCCGTCGCCCGTGTCGACCACGGCGAGGTCGTCGTCGAGCAGCCGGACGATCGTTACCGCGACGGCCGTGTCCGAGCAGGTGATGCACACCTCGTCGTGGCATGCGCCG
>DASYXX010000179.1:0-3366 GCA_035934395.1 Streptosporangiaceae bacterium | reverse complement strand
CGGCTGAACGCGGCGGCGAGATCCGGGCACGCCGCGGGGCCTGCCCGGCTCAGCCCTCGTAGTAGCGGTCGACGACGGTGAAGGCCTCGTCCAGGATCGCGAGGCCCTCCTTGGCCTCGGCCTCCGAGATCGTGCACGGCGGGACCGCGTGCAGCCGGTTGTAGTTGATGAACGGCATCAGCCCGCGCGCCCGGCACTGCGCCATGAGCTCGTTCATCGCCGGCGACGCTCCGCCGTACGGGGCCAGCATCGCCCGCGTGGCCCGGTTGCTGACCAGGTCCAGCGCCCAGAACACGCCTGCTCCGCGCACCTCGCCGATCACGGGGTGCCGGCCGGCGAGCTCGCGCAGGCCGGGGCCGAGCACCTCGGCACCGACCCGCGCCGCGTTCTCCACGATGCCCTCGTCCTTCATCGCGTCGATGGCCGCGACGATCGACGCGCAGGCCAGCGGGTGACCCGAGTAGGTGAGCCCGCCGGGGAACACCAGGTCGTCGAAGGTCGCGGCGATCTCGTCGGAGATGATCACCCCGCCGACCGGCACGTACCCGGAGTTCGAGCCCTTGGCGAACGTGATCAGGTCGGGCACCACGCCGTGCTGCTCGAACGCGAACCAGGAGCCGGCCCGCCCGAACCCGCACATCACCTCGTCGGCGATGTAGACGATGCCGTGCCGGTCGCACAGCTCGCGCACCCCCGCCAGGTATCCGGGCGGCGGGATCAGCACCCCCGCGGTCCCCACGATGGTCTCGACCAGGATCGCCGCGATCATGGCCGGCCCCTCGAACGTGATCACCTGCTCGAGGTGCTCCAGCGCTCGCTGGCACTCCTCCTGCTCGGTCGTGGCCCAGAACGAGGACCGGTACAGGTACGGCCCGAAGAAGTGCACGTGCCCGGTGGCGAACTCGTTCGGCCACCGCCGCGGGTCGCCGGTGGAGTTGATCGCCGCCCCGGTGTTGCCGTGGTAGGAGCGGTAGAAGCTGAGCACCTTGCTGCGCCCGGTGTGCAGCCGGGCCATCCGGATCGCGTTCTCGTTCGCGTCGGCGCCGCCGTTGGTGAAGAAGATCTTCTCCATCCCGTCCGGCGCGAGCGCCGCGATCCGCGTCGCCGCCTCCCCCCGCGCCTCGTTGGCGTGCTGCGGCGCGATCGTCGCCAGCCTGGCCGCCTGCTCGGCGATCGCCGCTGTCACCCGGGGGTGCTGGTGCCCGATGTTGGTGTTCACCAGCTGGCAGGAGAAGTCCAGGTACCGCTTGCCGTCGTAATCCCAGAAGTACGAGCCCTCGGCGCGCGCGATCGGCAGCGGATGCAGGTTCCCCTGCGCCGACCAGGAATGGAACACGTGGGCCCGGTCCATGGCGACGACCTCGGCGCCGCGGTTACGTTCAGTCATGATTATTTTCCCTAACGTCACCGGTTGACGGGGAAGCCGAGGCTGACGCCGCCGTGGCTGGGGTCGAGCCACCGCGAGGTGACCGCCTTGCCGCGCGTGTAGAAGTGCACGCCCTCGGTCCCGTACACGTGCGTGTCGCCGAACAGCGACGCCTTCCACCCGCCGAACGAGTAGTACGCCATCGGCACCGGGATCGGCACGTTGATGCCGATCATCCCGACCTCGACCTCGTGGGTGAACCGGCGGGCCGCTCCCCCGTCGTTGGTGAAGATCGCGGTCCCGTTGCCGTACGGGTTCTCGCTGACGACCTTGACCGCCTCGTCGTAGCCGGACGCCCGGACGACCGACAGCACCGGCCCGAAGATCTCGTCCCGGTAGCAGCTCATCGCCGGGGTCACGTGGTCGAGCACCGAGGGGCCGAGCCAGAAACCATCCGCCGACCCGCCGACCGGATGCTCGCGGCCGTCGACGGCGAGCACCGCGCCCTCGCTGACGCCCGTGTCCAGGTACGACGCCACCTTGTCGCGATGCGGCCGGGTCACCAGCGGCCCCATCTCCGACTGCTCGTCATCGCCGGGGCCCACCTTCAGCGCGGGTATCCGGCTGGCGATCTTGGAGACCAGCTCGTCGCCGACCGGGTCGACCGCGACCACCACCGAGATCGCCATGCACCGCTCGCCGGCCGACCCGAAGCCCGCCGACACCGCGGCGTCGGCGGCCAGGTCCAGGTCGGCGTCGGGCAGCACCACCATGTGGTTCTTGGCCCCGCCCAGCGCCTGGACCCGCTTGCCCGCGGCGGTCCCGGTCTCGTAGATGTACCGGGCGATGGGGGTGGAACCCACGAAGCTCACCGCGCGCACGCCGGGGTGGGTGAGCAGCGCGTCGACCGCGTCCTTGGCGCCCTGCACGACGTTGAACACCCCGTCGGGCAGGCCGGCCTCGGCCAGCAGCTCGGCGAGCAGAAGCGACGCGCTCGGGTCCTTCTCCGACGGCTTGAGCACGAAGCAGTTGCCGCACCCGATCGCGATCGGGAACATCCACAGCGGCACCATGGCCGGGAAGTTGAACGGGGTGATGCCGGCCACCACGCCGAGCGGCTGCCGGATCGAGAACGCGTCGACCCCGGTGGAGACGTTCTCGGAGAACCCGCCCTTGAGCAGGTGCGGCAGCCCGCAGGCGAACTCGACCACCTCGAGCCCGCGGGCGACCTCGCCGGCCGCGTCGGAGGCGACCTTGCCGTGCTCGGAGCTGATCAGCGCGGCCAGCTCGCCGGTGTGGGAGCGGATCAGCTCGCGGAACGCGAACAGCACGTTGGCCCGCTTGGCCAGCGAGGTGTCCCGCCAGGCGGGCCACGCGGCGGCCGCCGCCTCTACCGCGGCGCCGACCTCGGCCGCCGAGGCGAAGTCCACGGTGCCAGTGACCTGCCCGGTCGCGGGGTTGTAGATGTCACCGCGGTGGCTGGCCTCGCCCGTCCACGGCTTGCCGCCGATCCAGTGCGAAAGGTGTTTCATTGCTCGCTTCTCCGCGCTCCGCGCGTCGCTCGCCTGCTTCACTGCCCTCACCCCAGTTCTGCCGCTGGCCGTTCGTCCCAGTCTCTCGCTCGCCCGCCCGGGCCGCCAAGTGACAGTGTGTAAGCCCAGAACGGGCCTATGCTGACGAGATGTCAGGAGCGACCCCGGGGAGGTAACGGCCGATGCTGCCGACCGTAGCCGAGATCCTGGCCCTCGACCCGCTGCGCCGCGGCGCGCCGCAGGTGGTGGTCGCCGCCGACCGGCTGGACGCGCCGGTGCGCTGGGTCCACGTGATCGAGCTGGCCGAGGCCGCGCACCTGCTGCGCGGCGGCGAGCTGGTCCTGTCCACCGGCATCGCGCTGCCCGATGACCCGGCCGGCCTGGCCCGCTACGTGGCCGACCTGGCCTCGGTCGGGGTGAGCGCTCTCGCGGTGGAACTCGGGTCCCGGTACGCGCGCAGCCTCCCGG
>DASYXX010000178.1:0-8580 GCA_035934395.1 Streptosporangiaceae bacterium | reverse complement strand
TGGCGCCCGCGCGCACCGCCCGGCTCGCGGTCGTGGCCGAGGTGGCGGACAGGTTCCGGCAGGCCCGGCGGGTGCTCAACCACATCGCCGACCGCTGCCTGTTCCCGGCCGGCAACCCCTGGTTCGCCCCTCCCGCTGCATAATCCGCGGCCGACCGGCGAGACTGTACGTGCCAGCCGCACGGCGCGACGTTACGAATGGGGATCAGCATGACGCAGGGCACCCGGATCGGCTCCGTGGTCATGTTCGTGCAGGAGCTCGACAGGTCGGTCAGCTTCTATCAGGACCTCCTGGCGCTGGAGGTCGCCGACCGCAGCCCGACCGCCGCGCTGCTCACCAGCGTCACCGGAACGCAGCTGATCCTGCGCGCGATGGGCAGCGGCGTCCACACGCTCGGCGGCGTCGGCGTCCAGTACGTCATCTGGACCGCTCCCGGCAGGGAGGACCTCGAGCGGATCGAGCGGGTGCTGAAGCAGCGCTCCGCTCACCTGGACACCCGCACCAGCGGCAATACCACCGCGGTGGAGGGGCGCGACCCCGACAACATCACGGTGCTCGTCATCTACCCGGGCCCCGAGGAGGAGCCGCTGCACAAGCTGCCGGTCCGCATCTACGGGTGGTAACGCCGGGGCGAGCCGGAGGGGCGCGGCGCCGTCTGGACTGACGAGCGAGGGAGCTTGCGACTGAGCGAGGAGGGAAGACGGTGCCTCAACAGCGCCCCTGCGGGGAGCCGGAAAACAGCGAGCGCCCGGACACTACGCTGGAGGGCGTGCTTGGTCTCCCGGACGGCATCCGCGGATGCCTCTTCGACCTGGATGGCGTGCTCACCAAGACGGCGAAGGTCCACGACGCCGCGTGGAAACAGATGTTCGACGACTACCTGCGCGAGCGGGCGCAGCGTACGGGCGAGCCGTTCGTGCCGTTCGACCCCGTGAAGGACTACGACGAGTACGTCGACGGCAAGCCCCGCGCCGACGGGACCCGGTCGTTCCTGGCCTCGCGCGGGATCGACCTGCCCGAGGGCCAGGAGGACGACCCCCCCGACGCGGAGACCATCGAGGGCCTCAGCAACCGCAAGAACCAGATCGTGCTGGAGAAGATCCGCACCGACGGGGTGGAGGCGTACGAGGGCTCGGTCCGTTATGTCCGGGCCGTCCGGGACGCGGGGCTGCGCCGCGCCGTGGTCTCGTCCAGCGCGAACGCCCACGACGTCCTGGTCGCGGCCGGCATCGCGGATCTGTTCGAGGCGCGGATCGACGGCGTGGTCGCCGAGCGGGACCACCTGCGGGGCAAGCCGGCCCCGGACACCTTCCTCGCCGGGGCGAAGGTTCTCGGGCTGCGGCCTAACGCGGCGGTCGTGTTCGAGGACGCGCTGGCGGGGGTCGCGGCCGGGCGGGCCGGCGGCTTCGGCTTCGTCGTGGGCGTGGACCGCGTGGGGCAGGCGGCAGCGCTGAAGGAGCACGGCGCGGACGTCGTCGTGACCGATCTCGCCGACCTGATGGAGCGCCGTTGATACTCCAGGACACGTTCACGGTCGAGCCGTGGAACCTGCGCGAGACCCACCTGGACCTGGACCTGCTGTCCCAGACGGAGTCGGTGTTCGCGCTGGCCAACGGCCACCTCGGGTGGCGCGCGAACCTGGACGAGGGCGAGCCGCACGGCATCCCCGGCGCCTATCTCAACGGGGTCTACGAGATCCGGCCGCTGCCTTCTCCCGAGACCGCCTATGGCCAGCCCGAGCAGGGCCAGGAGATCATCAACGTGACGAACGGCAAGCTGATCCGCCTGTTCGTCGACGATGAGCCGTTCGACGTGCGCTACGGGGAGCTCCGCAAGCACGAGCGCGTGCTCGACTTCCGCGCCGGGACCCTGAGCCGGGAGGCCGAGTGGGTCTCGCCGGCCGGGAGCGCGGTCCGCGTCACCTCGGTCCGGCTGGTCTCGTTCACCCAGCGCGCGATCGGGGCGATCCGCTACGAGGTGGAGCCGCTCGGCGGCCAGGCGCGGATCGCCGTGCAGTCCGAGCTGATCGCGAACGAGCCGCAGCCGGCGGCCGGCGGAGATCCCCGCGCGGCCGCCGCGCTCGAGAACCCGCTCGTCGGGGAGTACAACAACCACGACGGAACGGCCGTTGTGGTGACGCACACGACCCGGCGCAGCGGGCTGCGCATCGCCACGATAATGGACCACTGGGTCGAGAGCGACGCCGAGGTCCGGACCGAGTCCCGGTCGTTCCCCGAGGGCGGCCTGGTCACCGTGACCGCGGTGCTGCAGCCCGGGCAGAAGCTGCGCGTGGTCAAGTTCGTCGGCTACGGCTGGTCGGCCGAGCGGTCGATGCCGGGCGTCCGTGACCAGGTGTTTGCGGCGGTCAGCGCGGCCCGGCAGTCCGGCTGGGAGGGGCTGCTCGCCGAGCAACGCGCCTACCTGGACGACTTCTGGAGCCACGCCGACGTCGAGATCGACGGGGACACCGAGGTGCAGCAGGCGGTGCGGTTCGCGCTCTTCCACGTGCTGCAGGCCGGTGCCCGCGCCGAGCTCAGGGCGATCGCCGCCAAGGGCCTGACCGGGCCCGGGTACGACGGGCACGCGTTCTGGGATACCGAGACGTACGTGCTGCCCGTGCTCGGCGTGACCGCTCCCGGCGCGGCCGCCGCCGCGCTGCGCTGGCGGCACAGCACGCTGCCGCTGGCCCTGGACCGGGCCGCCCAGCTCGGCCTGAAGGGCGCGGCGTTCCCGTGGCGGACGATCGCCGGCCAGGAATGCTCGGGCTACTGGCCGGCGAGCACCGCCGCGTTTCACATCAACGCCGACATCGCCAACGCGGTGATCACCTACGTCGCCGTCTCCGGCGACGAGGCGTTCGAGCGAAGCGTGGGGATGGACCTGCTGATCCACACCGCGCGGCTGTGGCGGTCCCTCGGCCACCATGACGGCATGGGGCGGTTCCACATCGACGGGGTCACCGGCCCCGACGAGTACAGCGCGATCGCCGACAACAACATCTACACCAACCTGATGGCCCGGCAGAACCTGGTGGCCGCGGCGGACGCGGCAAAGCGGTACCCGGACCGCGCCGAGGAACTCGGCGTCGACGCGGAGGAGGCGGCCAGCTGGCGGGACGCGGCCGACAAGATGCACATCGCCTACGACGAACGGCTGGGCGTCCACCCGCAGGCCGAGGGGTTTACCAGGCACCAGGCCTGGGATTTCGCCCGCACCTCGCAGGAGCAGTACCCGCTGCTGCTGCACTTCCCCTACTTCGACCTGTATCGCAAGCAGGTCGTGAAGCAGGCCGATCTGGTGCTCGCGATGATGCTGTGCCCGACAAAGTTCACCCCCGAGCAGAAGCTCAGGAACTTCGACTACTACGAGCCCCTCACGGTGCGGGACTCCTCGCTGTCCGCCTGCATTCAGGCGGTCATCGCCGGCGAGGTCGGTCACCTGGACCTGGCCTTCGACTACCTCGGCGAGGCCGCCCTCATCGACCTGCGGGACCTGGAACACAACACCCGCGACGGCGTCCATATCGCCTCCCTGGCCGGCACCTATGTCGCGCTGGTCATGGGCTTCGGCGGCCTGCGGCTCGCCGACGGGATCGTCAGCTTCGCCCCGCGGCTCCCGCAGGGCCTGACCAGGCTCGCGTTCACGCTGCTGCTCCGGGGCAGGCGCCTGCGGGTCGAGATCACTCCGGAGAAGGCCTCGTACGTTTTCCCTGAGGGGCAGCCGCTCGAGATCCTGCACCACGGCGAGAAGCTGAGCCTGTCGCCGGGGAAGCCGCACACACGCGCCATCAAGGCGGCACCGGACCTCCCCCGGCCCAGCCAGCCGCCGGGGCGGGAGCCGGTGCACCGCCGGCCGCAGGCGACCAGCCTGACCGATCAGTCAGACACCCGCTCGTCCCCGTGACCGGCCAGCCCCGCCGCGGCCGCGGCCGCGGCCAGCGTGCCGTGCTGGCGGCCGCGGACCGGTGCCCGCGGGCGGTCACCGCAGCGCGGGCTGACTGCTGCCCGATTCATTCCTTCTCATGCACCGCCGGGCACGACCGGCATTTGTCGCAGCCGGGACCAATCCGCGGCGCAGATGGCGCCGAATAACCGCCATGGACGCTCGCAACATCCGTGCTGCCAGCCCCGGTCCTGGTCCCGAGGAGGGGAGGGACCAGGATCTGGACGGGCAGCTCGTGCTGGTGGCGAGGGGGGATCAGGCCGCGTTCGAGGCCGTCTATGACCGGCTGGCCGGCCCCGTCTACGGCTTAATACGCAAGGTGCTCCGTGACCCGGCCCAGTCCGAGGAGGTCGCCCAGGAGGTGCTGCTCGAGGTCTGGCGCACCGCGTCCCGGTTCGATGCCAGCCGGGGCAGCGCGGCTACCTGGGTGATGACGATCGCCCACCGCCGGGCGATCGACCGGGTCCGGTCCGAGCAAGCGGCCGCCGAGCGGGAGCAGAGGACCGCGCAGGTTCCGGTCGCCGCCGACGAGGTCGCCGAGACCGTGGAGGCCAGCCTGGAGGCCGAGCGGGTACGCCGGTGCCTGGAGGGGCTGACCGAGCTCCAGCGTGAGTCGATCACGCTGGCGTACTACGGCGGGTACACCTATCCGCAGGTCGCCAGCCTGCTGGGCACCGCACTGGGAACGATCAAGACCCGGATCCGCGACGGCCTGATCCGGCTGCGCGACTGCCTGGGGGTGACCTGGTCATGAGACTCCTGCGGCATGACCTGCACATCCTGACCGGCGCCTACGCCCTCGACGCCGTCGAAGGGCCAGAACGGGACCGGTTCGAGCATCACCTGCGCCGCTGCAGACCCTGCGGCAACGAGGTCCGGGGCCTGGCCGAGACAGCGACCTCGCTGGCGATGGCGGTGGCGATGACCCCGCCGCCGCGGCTCAAGGACCGGGTCATGGCCGGCGCCGCCGTGACCCGGCAGGTCCCCCCGCCCGTCGATCACCGTCGCCTGCGGCGGGCCGCCCGCTCGTCCTGGGTTCCGAGGCTGGCCACCGCGGTGGCCGCGGTCAGCGTGGCCGTGGCGGTGGCGCTCGGCGTCATCCAGCTCTCGACCCAGCACCGGCTGGACAGCGCCCGGGCGCAGAACCAGGCCATCGCGGCCGTGCTCGCCGCGCCGGACGCCCGGATCGTTACCCGGGGCACGTCCGCCGGCGGCACCGCCTCCGTGGTCGTCTCCCGTGCCGAGCGGAAGATCGTCTTCACCTCGGCCGGGCTGCCGCCGCTGACCGGCGGCAAGGTCTACGAGCTGTGGCTGATCGGGCCGCCCCGGGTGCGCCCGGCGGGCCTGGTGCCGCTGCCCAGTGCCGGGAAGACCGCGCCGGTGCTGGCCTCCGGGCTGGTGGCGGGCGACAAGGTCGCCATGACCGTCGAGCCCGCCGGCGGGACGAGCCTGCCCACGACCACGCCGATCCTGCTCATGACCTTGCCGGCCTGAAAGCCGCTCCCCGCTCGGCCGCCGCACTCCGGCCGCGCCCCGCCCTGCCGCCGCACCCCGCCCTGCCCACAGTGCTTGAATGGGCTACGTGATCCTAGTGACCGGAGCGACGGGACAGGTCGGCTACCACCTGATGGAAGAGCTGGCCGACGCGGGGGCTGAGGCCACGGCCATGGTGCGGGTTGAGGCGAAGGCGGCGGACCTGCCGGGCTCCCCGCAGCACGTGGTGGCCAGCCTCGATGATCCCCCGGCCGCGGAGGTCCTGCGGGCGTTCGACCGGGTCTTCCTGCTCAGCCCGGCGCACGAGGGCCAGGTGGAACTTGAGACGATCTTCATCGACGCCCTGGTCGCGGCCGGTCACCGCCCGCACGTCGTGAAGATCGCGGTCGACGGGTTCCAGGACCCGGACTGCGACGTGCGGTTCATGCGCACTCACCGGCAGATCGCGGTACACCTGGACGCCACCGGGCTTCCGGTGACCTACCTGGCCGCCAACCTGTTCATGGAGAACCTCCTGGAGACAGCGGACACCATCCGCGACCAGGGCACGATCTTCGCGCCCGCGGGGCAGGGCAGGATCGGCTTCGTGGCCGCCAGCGACGTGGCCCGCGTGGCCGCACGGATCCTGACCGATAACGACGGCGGTCACGAGGATCAGACCTACGTGCCAACTGGTCCTGAGGCTCTGAGCTACGCCGACGTCGCGGCCCGGGTGTCGGCGGTCTTCGCCCGCGAGGTCGACTACGACGACCTCGCGGAAGCGCAGGCCAAGGAGCAGATGCAGGCCAGTGGGCTGAGCCCGTGGCAGGTCGACGGCAACCTGGAATTGTTCGAGTGGATCCGGCACGGCGCCACCGACTCGGTCACGTCCACGGTGCGCGACCTGACCGGGGACGACCCCCAGACGATCGAGGACTGGCTGAGCGAGATGCGCGCCGTGTTCGTCGGCCGCCCCGAAGACCTGCCTCCCTCACCCGTCTAATCGCCGGGCGGTGAGGCGCAGGATCCGGTTCACGCGGGGGGCGCGTCGAGCCAGCGGTAGCTGGTCACGCGGCCGCCGTCGATCGTGACCGTGCCCGCCGGGGTGTCCGCGTCGCGCCAGACGGTGTAGACGCCCTTGGCCAGGCCGGGGTAGACGGCCGCGTAGCCGGTGCCGGCGCCGGTCCGGCGCTCCCGGACCAGCGAGTGCGTCCGGGGCGAGCCCGGCCCGCCACCGGCCGGGCTGATCTCGATCTCCCGGCCGTTCAGCTCGGCGGGGGCGTCCAGGATGAGGGCGCCGACGCCGGCGCCCAGGTCCAGCACGACGCTGCCCGCGCGGGACGGGCCGGGGACATGTTCAGGCATTGCTTCGCGCTCCTTCTCGCGGGCGGGTCGGCACGGCGCGCATCACACGCCGCGGGCCGGGGCCGGTACTGAACCCCGGCCCGGCGCCGGCCGTCGCGATCGCTCCGGCCGGCGCCCTGGCGGGTGCGGCCGCCCGGTCAGGACGGCACGTCGAAGCCGCTGTAGGGCACTCCGAGGTAGGGGAACGTGCTCAGGAAGCCGGACGGGACGCTGCTGGCTGTCAGCCCGTCGGTGACCGCGCCGACCGCCGCGTCCGGGGTGAAGCTCTTGTTCACCAGCGGGTAAGTCGCCCCGGCGAACGCCCGCAGTTCGACGGTGACCACGTCGTCGAACACGCGGCGGCCGTTGGGGAACCCGGCGAGGTCGCCGCCGATGACCCCCAGCTCATTTGGCTTGGAGCTGGGCGGGATCGCCGTGTTGAGCCGGAGCATGTCCGCCAGGACCGGGCCGGTGAAGTTCTGGAAGCCTGGCACGATGCCGGAGGGAATCCCGGTGAGCAGGATCGCCTCCAGGTCGGCCCGGGCGGCGCCGGACTTGACCAGCGCGGCCAGGTTCGGGAACACGCCGGGGTAGAGGGCCGGCAGCAGCGCCGACACCTCGGGCTGGGCGAAATGGGAGACGAACCGCTTGTCGTCGGACGGCGGCAGCGAGTTCCACAGGTCCTTCTGCCCCAGCGGGATCACGACCTCGTTGACGAGCGGGTTGCCGAGCCGCGACACCTGGCGGAACGGGCCGCTGTTGACGTTCTCGCCGTGGTCGGCGTCCCAGAGCCTCACCCGCTGACGGCTTGCCGTGGCATAGACCCCGATCACCGAGGCCTGATCGCCCGCACCGTGCGAGCCTCGCCGGGTGAGCTGCGACGTGGGCACCTGGATCGCGATCGAGTGCACGTTCACGGCCGCGGTCGCGTTGACGCCGGGCGCCGGCTTGGTGAAGACGTTCATGCCGAACTGGTTGTGCAGTTGCTCGAGCGGCCGCAGGTCAAGCAAGTCGAAGATCGAGCCGAGGTCCACGTAGAAGCCCTCCGCGCGCTGGCCGGCGAACACCCTGATCCCGCCGGGCAGGTCGTGCACCGCCGCGCTCGCCAGGCTGGCGTAGTTCGGGGTGGACAGCGGGCCGATGTTGCACGGCGGGCAGGCCAGGTCGGAGGCCAGGACCTTGACATCGTCGTTCGCGGCGCGGGTCACCGTGTAGAACTGGCGGCTGTTCCAGTTGGGGCTGTCCAGCGCTTCGATCGGGCCTGTGTTGTACAGGAACGTATTGCGGTCCCGCAGCCTGGTCTCGAAGCGGAACTGATAGGTGACGTCGGCACGTCCGTCCCCGTCGTTGTCGATGTGGATCTCGTAGCGGACGTCGTCGCCGAACTCGTAGAAGTTCGGGCCGCCCGCGGGGCCTTGCAGCGGGATGTAGTTGGAGATCAGGGTGACTGAGTCCGGGCGATCGGGGCTGACGAACGCGTACACATCGGTGCTGTCGGCGACGGGGTCCTTGGAGATCTCCGGCGCCTCGCGATGCGATGACATTTGTTACCTCTCTGGGTCGAGGGAAGGACGAGCAACAGGACGGGACGCTGAGCTGCCCGAGGACGGCCCTAGCGGGCGGCCCGGGCGAGCCGGGCGGCCAGTTCCGGGTCACGGAGCCGGGTGTGGCTGGTCCCGGCGAAGACGTCCATCTCGCCGGACCGGGCGTCGCGCAGGTGCACCACGACGGGGACCGCGGCCGCGGCCTCCGTCGTCCTCGCTGCCTGCCTGCGGGACGAGGCCGATGTCGCCGCGGCGAGGGCCGGCCCCGCGGTGCCTG
>DASYXX010000137.1:0-5905 GCA_035934395.1 Streptosporangiaceae bacterium | reverse complement strand
CCTCATCTCCCCATATTGTCAGCGGCGCGCCCGCGGCTGCCTACATTGCCGCCCAACAAATCCCCGCGGCCTGGGGAGACCTCCCCTTGATCGCGGCGCGCCCGCCAACGCACCCTGAAGTTGCCTCAAGCCGGCACCCGGAGGGAATTTTGACCAGACTCGCGCGGCTCGCCGCGACCGTCGCGCCCGGTGGCGTTATGTCAAAATCGAATTTCCATAACGCAACGGGTGCGTCCGCGGCCCGAGGCTCTGCGCGCGGGGGCGCGCAGCCAACCCCACGGGCAGGCAGCTGCTGCCTCCCGGGCCGGTTCCGCGGGCCGGTCTTCCTCAGGGGGCCTGGGGCAGCTTCACGGTGCCCCGTTTGGCAGCGCGCGCAGAAGGCGGCGGGACCACCGGTCCGATATCGCCGTCGGGCGCCTCGTCCAGGTCGACTATTACAGGGGCATGGTCGCTTGGCCCGGTGCCCTTGCGCGCCTGCCGGTCCACCCAGGCCGCCCGTACCCGGTCCGCCACCGGGTCGGAGGCCAGCACCAGGTCGATCCGCATCCCGAGGTCCTGATGGAACATTCCCGCGCGGTAGTCCCAGTACGTGAACACCCGCTGGGTCGGCCAGTGATCGCGCACCACGTCGTGCAGGCCGAGCGCCTGCAGGCTGGCCAGCGCCTCGCGCTCCGGCGCGGTCACGTGGGTCTGGCCGATGTAGGCCTCCGGGTCGAACACGTCGGCGTCCGCCGGTGCGATGTTCATGTCCCCGCACACGACCGCGGCGTCCGGGCCCGCGCCAACCAGGTCCCGCAACGCCGCCAGCCAGGCCAGCTTGTAGCGGTAATGGTCGGAGTCCGGCGTCCGCCCGTTGGGCACGTATACCGAGTACACCCGGATCCCGCCGCAGGTCGCGGACACCGCTCGGGCCTCGGGGCGGGGGAAGCCGGGACCGTCGGGGATCCCCGCGACCACGTCGTCCAGCCCGGCCCTGGAGGCGATCGCCACCCCGTTCCACCGCGGCTCGCCGTGCAGCGCGACCGCGTAGCCACGATGGTCGAGTTCCTCGCCAAGCAGCTCGGTGAACGCGTCGTCGGCGAGCTTGGTCTCCTGCAGGCAGAGCACGTCGGGCTGGCGCTCGTCCAGCCACGGCAGCAGCCGCGGCACCCGCTGCTTCACTGAGTTCACGTTCCAGGTCGCGACCCGCACCGGCCCACACTAATCCTCACTCGCCGGGGGCGACGACGCCGGTGTCGAACGCGTACACGATGGCCGCGGCCCGGTCGCGCAGGCCGAGCTTGGTCAGCACGTGACCCAGGTGGGCCTTCACGGTGACCTCGCTGATGTACAGCTCGCGGGCGATCTCGCCGTTGGCCAGGCCCTTGCCGACGAGCCTGAGCACCTCGAGCTCCCGCGGCGTGAGGGACCCGTCGGGCGGGCGCAGGGCGGCCCGGGGCTGCGCGCGGAACGCGCTGAGCACCCGGGCGGTCACCGCCAGGTCCAGGTACGACCCGCCCTCGGCCACGGTCTTGACCGCCTTGAGCAGTTCCGTTCCTGGCGCGTCCTTGAGCTGGAACCCGCTGGCCCCGGCCCGCAGGGACGCGGACAGGACCTCGTCCTCGTCAAACGTGGTGAGCACCAGCACCGGCGGGCTGCCGTCGCGCGCCCGCAGCCGCCGGGTGGCCTCCGCCCCGTCCACCCGCTTCATCCGCACGTCCATCACCACCACGTCGGGGCGGGTGGCGGCCACGGCCTGCTCGACCTGGTCCCCGTCGTCGCACTCGCCGACCACCTCGAACCCGGCGCGGGGGCGCAGGATCCGCCGCAGTCCGGCCCGGACCAGCGGCTGGTCATCGACGAGCAGGACCCGGATCACCGGTCCCCCAGGGGGAGGGTCGCCGCGACGCGCCACTGCCGGCCCGCGGGCCCGGCCGACAGCGTGCCGCCGACCAGGGCGGCGCGCTGCGTCATGCCGCCGATCCCGTGCCCGGATCCCGGCTCTGGCGGCGGCGAGCGCAGGTCGTTGGTGACGGTCACGTTCAGCTCCGGGCCCGTGACCCGCGCGGTGACCAGGGTGGCCGCGCCGGGCGCGTGCTTGGCCACGTTGGCCAGCGACTCCTGCACGATGCGGTAGGCGGCCAGGCCGACGTCGCCGGAGATCGTGCTCAGGTCGCCGGTCATGTCCAGCTTGACCTTCAGCCCCGCTGATCCGTACCCGGCGACCAGGTCGGGCAGGTCACGCGCCTGGGGCAGCGCCGCGGCCGGGGCCGCCGGGCCCCGGCTCCCCAGCAGCGCGACCGTCTGGCGCATCTCCCGCATCGCCTCCCGGCCGGTGCGCTCAGCCTCGGACAGCGACTCCCGGGCCTCGTCGACCTCCCCGTCGTCCAGCGACATGCGCACCGCGGTCATGTGCAGCATGGTCACCGACAGCGTGTGGCCTACCAGGTCATGGAACTCGCGCGCGAGCTGCTGCCGTTCGGCGCTGATCTCGTGGTCGGCGGCCGCGGCCTGCATCGCGACCAGCTCGCGGGTCAGCCGGTCCTGGGCACGCATGCCGGTCCCCGCGGCCCAGGCGAAGGCGGTGCCGATCGCCCCGGCGAGCGAGACGTGTGCCACCCCGGCCAGGTTCATCGCCTCGGGCAGGACCACGGCCGCGGCCCCGGCGGCGACGCTGAACCAAAGCGGGGCGGCGGCGGAGCACTCGGCGGCCAGGGCGATGAAGAACAGGACGGCCGCGTCGCCGCCCGTCGGCCGGTACGCCAGCAGCGCCGCGGCGCAGCCCAGCACGACCAGCGTGGCGACCGCGCCGGGCCACGGTGCCCGCAGCAGCCGGGGATAACGGGCGTCCACGAGGAACGGCAGCGCCGCGGCCAGCACGAGGATCAGGCCAGGCGCTGGGTGTGCGAGTAGGTGCTTCTGCCAGATGACGAGTGCCACCGCGGTCACGGCCACGATCAGCGCGGCCAGCCGCAGCCACCTTGTGCCCTGCCCATTCATGGGCCCGATCGTAAAACGGCACGGGTCCGGGCAGCATCGTGCCGAGGTCGCGAGCCCGCTCGATATCGGCGTCCACGGGCGTCCCCGTCGACCGATACCGGCGTCGAAGCCGGCCGATACCGGGGTCGAAGCCGGCCATCCGCTGCGCGGACGATGGCAGCGTGAGCGCCAGTCCCTAGCGTCTCGCGCATGATCGATCACCGGCCGCGCGACGCGGTCATCACCGTCACCGACCTGCGCATGCGCTACGGCGACCGCGACGTGCTCGGCGGGCTCAGCTTCGAAGTGCCCGGCGGGGAGCTGTTCGCCCTGCTCGGCCCCAACGGCGCCGGCAAGACCACCACGGTCGAGATCCTCGAGGGGTACCGGCACCGGTCCGGCGGGCGGGTCACGGTGCTGGGCACCGACCCATGGCAGGCCGGGCGTTCGTGGCGGGCGCGGATCGGCGTCATGCTCCAGGAAACGGGGCCCGAGCGGGACCTGACGGTCGCCGACAGCCTGCGGCTGTACGGCGGCTACTACCCCGACCCGTGGCCGCCGGGCGACCTGCTGCAGCTCACCGGGCTGACGGCCCAGGCCAGGCTGCGGGCGGCGCAGCTGTCCGGCGGCCAGCGCAGGCGGCTGGACCTGGCCCTGGCCCTGGTCGGCCGACCCCAGGTGCTGTTCCTCGACGAGCCGACCACGGGATTCGACCCGGCCGCCCGCCGTGAGGCGTGGGCCGCGATCGGGGCGCTGAAGGACCTGGGCACGACCATCATCCTCACCACGCACTACATGGAGGAGGCGGAGCGCCTCGCGGACCGCGTCGGGTTCCTCCGCGGCGGCGTGCTGGTGTCCCAGGGACCCCCGGGCAGCCTGCCCCTGCGCCAGGCCAGCCCGGCCATCATGTTCACGCTCCCGGCCGGCGTCTCGGCCGAGGACCTCCCGGACGCGGTCCGGAGCGCGATGTCCGGCTCGGACGGCGGCCAGGTGACCCTGACCTCGGCCTCGCCGCTGGCGGTGCTCGGCGTGCTCGCGAGCTGGGCCGACCGGACCGGGCACGACCTGCCGGATCTCGAGGTCCGCCGCCCCACCCTCGAGGACGCCTACCTCGAGCTCACCGGCGAGACGTCATGACCCGGCCCGCCGCCGCCCCGCCCGCCCCCGCGGGCCGCGTTCTCCCCCGCCCCGCGGCCCTCGTCGTGCATCAGTTCCGCTACGACCTGCTGGCGTTCTCGCGCAACGGCCAGTCGCGGATATTTACGCTGGCGCTGCCGGTCGCGTTCCTGCTGATCTTCGCGACCGTGTTCAAGAGCCAGACCGTGACGGTCCCCGGCGGCCGGATCCACACGTCGGTCTACTACGTGCCCGGCATCATCGCGCTGGGCGTCGTCACGGCGTCGGTGACCAACCTCGTGATCTCGGTCACCGCGCAGCGGGAGTCCGGGATCCTCAAGCGCCGCCGGGCCACCCCGGTGCCGGCCGGCGTGCTGATCGCGGGGCGCGCGCTGACCGCGGCGGTCGTCGCCCTGGTCATGACCGGCGTGCTGGTGGCCATCGGCTGGTTCGCCTACAGCGCCCACCTGTCGTCCCGTCACGTCCCCGCGCTGCTGGTCACCGTCCTGCTCGGCGCGGTCAGCTTCGGCTGCCTCGGGTTCGCCCTCGCCTCGCTGATCCGCGACGCCGACGCGGCGAACCCCGTGGCCGCCGCGATCACGCTGCCGCTGTACTTCATCTCCGGCGTGTTCCTGCCCGCATCCACGCTGCCGCACTGGCTGCTGCAGGTGGCCGACGTCTTCCCGGTGCGGCACTTCGAGCTCGCCCTCCTGGCCGCCTACAACCCTTACTCCGGCGGTTCCGGGTTCGCGGGAACCGACCTGGCAATCATGGGCGCCTGGGGAGCGGCCGGGCTGGTCCTGGCCCTGCGCCTGTTCCGCTGGACACCCCAGTCCGGCTAGGTCTCATCCCCGAAGGGTCAGACCCGGCTTGGCCGCTGCCGGGCGGCAGATGCCGCCCGACGGCGGCCGCGGCTGCCGTTCCCGTTCATCGTCACCGGCGTGATGTGGCCGGCGGCGCTGGCCGTTACCCGCTGCGGCGTGAAGGCGGCCAGGCCCTGATTCGCCGCGCCGGCCGGGATCCGGCACGATGGGCCGATGCCGAGCTTTGACGGCCCGCCGACGGAGCCGCCGGGAGAGATCGCGGGCCTGTTCCCTGTCGAGCGCGCTCGCCTGACCGAGCTGCTCCGCGGCCTGGAGCCGGCGGACTGGGACCAGCCGTCGCCGTGCCCGGGTTGGACGGTCCTTGGGTTGTGCTGCCATCTGGTCGGCGACGACCTCTCGGTTCTGTCCCGGCACCGCGATGAGTACCGCGGGACGCCGGGCCCGCCGGACGACGCCGGCGAAGCCGAGTTCGTCGCCTGGCTCGACGACCTGCAGGCCGAGTGGGTCCGCGCCGCTCGCAGGCTCAGCCCCCGCGTGGTCACCGATCTCCTCGAATGGGCCGGGCCCCAGGTTACCGACATGGTCCGCGGCCAGGACCCGCGGGCGCGCACCGGCGACGTGTCGTGGGCCGGGGGCCTGGTCCCGGTCTGGCTGGACCAGGCTCGCGAGCTGTCGGAGTACTGGATCCACCGCCAGCAGCTGCTCCAGGCCCTGGGCCGCCCCAGCGACCTGCGCGCGGACCTGGCCGCCCCGGTGCTGGACGGGCTGCGCTGGGCGTACCCGTTCCGCCTCGCAAAGGCCGGGGCTCAGCCAGGGGACACCGTGATCATCGCCGTCTCCGGCCCGGTGACGGTGACCTGGCAGCTTGTGGCCACCGCGTCCGGATGGGCCTTCCGCGGCGGACCGGGTCCGCGGGTCGTCGCCCGGCTCGACATGACCACCGAGCAGGCCTGGCGTCTGCTGACCAATAACCTGCCCAGCGCCCAGCGGGCCCGGCTGACCGCATC
>DASYXX010000134.1:0-3484 GCA_035934395.1 Streptosporangiaceae bacterium | reverse complement strand
AAGGGGGAATGGGGAGGCGGGTGGGGCCCGAAGGCGAGCGAGAGGAACACTGTCAGCCATAGGTGTCGCGGGGGCCGCGGCCGCCGCGGACGCGCCACGCTCCGGGCTTGCGGGCGGGGCCCGCGGCCGAGGCAGGGCCGCGCACCCTGACCCTCTGTACCGCGCCCTCGCCGAGGTCGGCGTTGAGCCTGCGCACCAGCTGCACCGCGAGCAGCCGCACCTGGGTCGCCCACGCGGTGGAGTCCGCGGTCACGGTCAGCTCGCCGTCGGCGAGGCCGTCCGGCCGGGTATGGGCGGCGAGATCGGCTCCGACAATCTGCGCCCATCGCCCGGACACCGAGCCGGAGACGGTGGCCTCCTGCCAGCCGCGCGCGTCGATCAGGCCCTCGATGGCGGCACTCAGCCGATCCGGATCATCCCGGCGAGCGCGGCGGCCTGTGCGAAGCGGTGCGGCAGCGTCGGCGCGGGGCTTGCGTTCTGGCCTCTGATCATCGCGAGCGGGACGGTTCCCCTTCGCCAGCGCGTCGGCCTTCGCCCTCGCGAGTGCCTCCCGCGCGAGGCGCAGCCGGGCTGCGCTGTCCGCCACGGGGCCGTCCGCCACGGGGCCACCCCCCGGGCCGTCAGGCATCCCAGATCGCCCCGTCCGCTACCTCGAACCTCCGGCCAGCGAGCTCGGCGGGCACATCGGCCGGCACGGCCGCCGTGACCAGGACCTGCTCGGCACCGGAGACCAGCCTGGCCAGCCGCTCCCGCCGCCCGCTGTCCAGCTCGGCGAAGACGTCATCGAGGATCAGCACCGGGTCATCGCCGCCGGAGCGCAGCAGGTCGTAGGCGGCGAGCCGGAGCGCGAGCGCCAGCGACCAGGACTCGCCCTGGCTCGCGTACCCGCGCGCGGGCAGCTCCCCGATGTGCAGCTCCAGCTCGTCCCGGTGCGGGCCGACCAGGCAGACGCCGCGCTCCAGCTCGGCGCGGCGCGCCCGGGCCAGCGCCTGGCGCAGGCCCTCGGCCAGCACCTCCCGGTCCGCGGGCGGCTCGGCGTCCTCCCGTGCCCCGCCGACCGACGCCTGCCGGTAGGTCATCCCGGCGCCGAGGTCGTCGCCGGACACCGCGGAGTACGCCTTGGCCACCAGCGGCCGGAGCGCGGCGGTGAGCTCGAGCCTGGCCGCGGTCAGCTCCGCGCCCTTCGCGACCAGGTGGTCGTCCCACACCTCCAGCGCACTGTCCATCGAACCACGGGGCACCGAACCGCGGGCCGCCATGGCCCGCGCGGACTTGAGCAGCGCGGTCCGCTGCTTCAGCACCCGCTCGTAGTCGGCCCTGACCCCCGCGAGCCGCGGACGGTTGGCGACCAGGAGGTCATCGAGGTAACGCCGCCGCTGGTCGGGGTCGCCCTTGACCACGGTCAGGTCCTCGGGAGCGAACATCACGCACCGCAGCGTGCCCAGTGCCGCACGCGGCCTGGGCAGCAGCACCCGGTTCAGCCGGACCCGGTTCGCCCTGCCCTGGTTGATCTCGATCTCCACCAGGCTGTCGCGCTCGGCTGAGGTGACCGCGGCCCGCAGGATCGCGCGCTGCGCCCCGTGCCTGATCAGGGGGGCGTCGGTGGCGACCCGGTGACTGCCGAAGGTCGCGACGTAGGCCGTCGCCTCCACCAGGTTGGTCTTCCCCTGCCCGTTCGCGCCCGTGAACGTGGACACCCCGGGGGCCAGCGCCAGGTCAGCCGCGGCGTAGCTGCGGAAGTCGGTCAGCGCCAGCCTGGTCAGGTACACGCCTGTGAGACTAGTTGCTACCCGCCGAGGCGGATCGGCATGAGCAGGTACCGGTAGTCGGGCTGGCCGTCGGGCGCTGGCTTGCCGGTGATCAGGGCGGGCTTCCCGGGCTCGGTGAACGCCATCCTGGCCGTGTCGGAGTCGATCGCGGACAGCCCGTCGAGCAGGTACTGCGGGTTGAAGGCGATCGACAGGGGCTCGTCGCCGTCGTAGGACGCCTCGAGCACCTCGACCGCCTGCGCCTCCTCCCCCGTGCCGGCCTCGAGTACCAGCTGCCCGGGGGTGAACGCCAGCCGCACCGCGGTGTTGCGCTCGGCGACCAGAGCGACGCGCTTCACCGCCTCGGTCAGCAGCCCGGTGGACAGCTCTGCCGTCGAGTTGACGTGATTGGGCAGCAGCGCCTGGTACCGCGGGAACTCCCCGCCGAGCAGCCTCGTCGTCGTACGCCGCCCGCCGCCCTCGAAGCCGATCATCCCGTCACCTGCGCCGGCCAGGCCGCCGTCCGGCCCGGCCTCGCCGGGCAGCGCCAGGGCGATCGAGACCTCGGCACCGGAGGTGAGCGAGCGGGCGGTCTCCGCCAGGGCGCGGGCCGGAACGAGCACGGCGGCGGACAGGTCCGGCCGGGCCGGGTTCCACCGCAGTTCCCGGACGGCCAGCCGGTAGCGGTCGGTCGAGATCAGGGTCAGGACATCCCCCTCGATCTCGATCCGGACGCCGGTCAGCGCGGGCAGGGTGTCGTCCCGGCCGGCGGCGGTGGCCGACTGGCTGACCGCCGAGGCGAACGCGTCGCTGCCCACCGAGCCGGCGGCCTGCGGCATCTCGGGCAGGGCCGGGTACTCCTCCTCGGGCATCGTCAGCAGCGTGAACGTGGCGCTGCCGCAGGACAGTACCGCCTTGCCGCCCTCCGAGGTGATCTGCACGGGCCGGGCCGGAAGGCTGCGGCTGATCTCGGCGAGCAGCCGACCCGAGACCAGGGCGCTGCCCTCCTCCTCGGTGGTCACCGGCACGGTCGCCTGCGCCGACACGTCGTAGTCGAAGCTGGACAATGTCAGCTCGGCTCCGGCCTGCAGGCGCATCCCCGCGAGCACGGGAACCGTGGGACGGGCGGGAAGCGCGCGGGCGGTCCATGCCACGGCGTCGGCCAGGACGTCGCGATCGACCTGGATCTTCACAGGAACCTGCCTCCCGTTTCCTTCGGTTGAGCCGCTGAGCTAGTCGAGCGGCCGGTCTCAGGTTAACTGCGGCCAGTCAGGCCGGAATGGCCGCAGTTAGCCATGCGCCCGCATGGCGCACTCCGGTCGGCCTGCTTGGGTCTTGTCTTAGCTAAATACAGAGAAGTAGTCATCGTAGGGTCGGTGGATTCTGGGGACATCCGCCGCTGCCGCAGGTCATCGGCCGTGGCGGAATCCACAGCGGCTGTGCGTGGCCGGGGCACGGCCGCCGCCGCGGTGTGGAAACCCGGGCGCCGCAGGCCTGATGCCCTCCAGTTACCCCCCGGTCGGAGGGAGTTTTCCTCTGAATGCCCCGGTGCTGTCCACACATTTATCCACAGCCTGTGTGCGCCGATTGTGCCGTGAGGCACTGGTATGGGAGTCTTCACCGCACGTTCACCCAGAAAGCGCCTGCTGCTTGATCCGGTTGGTGAGCTCCGTGACCTGGTTGTAGATCGACCGGCGCTCGGCCATCAGGGAGCGGATCTTCTTGTCCGCATGCAT
>DASYXX010000133.1:0-5664 GCA_035934395.1 Streptosporangiaceae bacterium | reverse complement strand
CACGGCCGCCGGCGGCGCCGGGCCGTGCTGGGCGGCGGGGCGGTGTTCGTGCTCGCGATCGCGCTGGCCGCCGCGGCCCGCTCGTTCGCTGCCCTGCTGGTCGCGCTCGTGCTGTTCTTCCCGGCCTCGGGGGCGTTCGTCAGCCTGACCCAGTCGGGCCTGATGGACGCCGACCCAGCCCGCCGCGAGCAGCACATGGCGCGCTGGGACCTGGCCGGGTCGGCGGGACAGCTGGCCGGCCCGGGCCTGCTGGTCGCCGTATTCGCCGCGGGCGGCGGCTGGCGGTCGGCGTACCTGGTGCTCGCGCTGTGCGCGGTCGTGGCCTGGCTGGGGGTGGCCAGGGCGGGCCCGGGGATGACGGGGGCCTCGCCCGCCGCGGAGGACTCGGCCCACCGCGATCCGGGTGAGCGCGGCGCCGGCCCCGCCGCGCGCCGCGTGGCCGGCGCCCTGCGCCAGCCAGGGGTGGTGCGCTGGCTGGTCCTGATCCAGGTGTGCGACCTGCTGCTCGACATACTCACCGGGTTCCTCGGCCTGTACCTCGTTGACGTCGTCCACGCCACGAAGGAGCAGGCGGCGCTGGGCGTGGCGATCCGGCTCGGGGCCGGGCTGGCCGGGGATGCCGTGCTGATCCGGGTGCTGGAGCGAGCCCGGGGCGTGACCCTGCTGCGGGCCAGCGTCGCCGCGGCCGCCGTGCTGTACCCGGCGTTCCTGCTCGCGCCGGGCCTGTGGCTCAAGCTGGCGCTGCTCGCCATCCTGACGATCGCGACCGCGCCGTGGTACGCGGTGCTGCAGGCCCAGCTGTACCGCAGCCTGCCCGGCCAGAGCGGGGTCGCCGTGTCGCTGTCGAGCGCGGCGACGCTGCTCGGCGGCGTGGTCCCGCTGGCCGTCGGGTTCCTCGCCCAGCGGCTCGGGCTTTCCTGGGCGCTTACCAGCCTGGCCGCCGCCCCGCTCGCCCTGCTCGCCGGGCTGTGGCGGCGGCCCGCCGACGCCACGGACGACCAGGCCTGAGCGCTATGCGGGTGCCCCCTCCGCGTCACGCGGAGGGGGCACCGCGCATGCCGTCGGGCAAGCGCCTGACCGGAAAGGTGGCAGAAGCCCGCCATTCATCCAGGGCGCAGATAGTCGGCGGCGCGCCCGCGGGGGCCACGGCGGGTTCCGCTCGGGGCCCTTGAGCCCCGCCAGGTCGCTCAGGCAGTGGCGTCCTGGATGTCGCCGGATGGCCTCCGGTCGGTGGCGGCGCCGTTGTCCGTGGGCTCGAGAGCGTCGTAGGGCTTGATGGCCGTGTCCGAGCCGGAGAGGCTCTTCTTCACCGACTCGAGGATCGTCAGGCCTTGGCCGACCAGGCCGGCCGCGATCTCGCTCAGGCCGTCGGCGCCGTTCAGCACGCTGATGTTCGCGCCCGCCAGGCCGCCGGCCGCCTCCTTGACGATCTGCGGCAGCTGGTCGATCAGCATACGGTCGAGGGCGATGCGGTTGTTCGATGCGGCGGCCTCGGCCTGCATCCTGACCCGCTGGGCGTCAGCCCGGGCCAGGATCTCGACCTTTTCCGCCTCGGCCTGAGCGGGCTTGATCACCTCGGCGACCAGCTGCCGCTGGCGCAGCTCGGACTGGCGCTGGGCCAGGTCGGCCTGGGCGGCGATGACGTTCATCTGGGCCTGGGCCTGCGCAAGAGGCCCGGCTTGCGCGGCCTCGGCCTGCGCCTTGTCGACCTCGGCCTTGTACTGCGCCTGGACGATCGACGTGTGCCGGGCGTACTCGGCCTGCTGACGCTGTGACTCCTGCTGCGCCTCGGCCGCCGCCTGGTTGGCCTGGGCCTGCGCGATCTGCGCCTGCCGCTGGATCGCGGCGTTGTGCGGCGCGGCCATCGCGTCGATGTAGCCGCTGTTCAGGTCGTCGATGGACTGGATCTGCAGCGAGTCCACGATGAGGCCGATCTTGGCCATCTCGGCCTTGGAGCCGTCCAGCACCTCGGTGGCCAGCTTCTGACGCTCGGTGACGATCTCCTCGACGGTCATCGAGCCGATGATCGAGCGCAGGTGCCCGGCGAAGATCCTCCCGGTCAGCGTGGACATCTGGTCCTGGTCGGACAGGAACCGCTGCCCGGCGTTCACGATGCTCTCCTCGTCGTTGCCGACCTTGAACGCGATCACGGCGCGGACGTTGAGCGAGATGCCCTGTCTGGTCACGCACGTCTCGGCCACCTCGGCCTCGGCCATCGACAGGGTCAGGAAACTGGTTTTGCGGAAGAACGGCAGCACGAACGCCCCGTGGCCGGTGATGACCTTGAACGGCGCGCCGCCGCGCCCGAACCTGCCGCCCGAGACGAGCATCGCCTCGTCGGGCGCGGGAACACGGTAACCGAGCATCTTTCATCTCCAGTTGAGCTATCCGGAAGGCCCCCGGGAACAAGCATGGCCTGCATTACCCGTCTTACTGCACAAATGGGTCACCCGGGAAGGGGTCCAGCGGATCGGTCCACTCGCTGACGTCGACGGTCCTGGCGCCCCGGGTCTCGATGACCAGGACCTTCGCTCCCTTGGGGAGCGGGCTGAGCGACCAGGCCAGGTAAGCCTCGGAGCCGCCGCGGATCTTGACGATTACTTCCCCGGGGCCAGCCTGGCCCCTCGTGGCCACGCTGAGCACGCCGATCGACCCGATGAGCGCGGACTCTCCAGCCAATGTCAGCCGCCCCTCATGCCTCCCGGGGTCCCTGAGCCTTCAGGGTATGCCGCCCGGCCGCGCCGGGGCCCGGTTAGCTCGAGCCCACGAACTGTTCGGCTCAGCACCTCAGCCGGCTGACCTTGGTGCATCCCGTGCCGCCGCGATGACGCTACTCCTTGCGCGTTCGCCTCGAGCGTGAAGCGCCACGGTCGCGGCCCGCGCCGGGGCGGCGTGTCAGGAGGTGGCGGCGGGGAGCGCGGCGGTGACGTCGATCTCGACGAGCTGGCCGGGGAAGCCGAGCTGCGCGACGCCCAGCAGCGTGCTGGCCGTGGTCAGCGCGCCCGCGATCGGCGAGGATCGCAGCGCGGTCCACACCAGCCCGAGATCGGCCCGGTCCGCCGACACCACGTAGATCACGGTCCGCACCACGTCCTGTGGGGTGGCGCCGACGCTGGCCAGCGCCACCGAGATGTTCCTGACCACCTGATCGACCTGTGCCCGCAGGTCCCCGGGCCCGGCCAGCTCCCCGGACTCGTCGAGCGGACACTGCCCGGCGAGGAACACCATCCGCGGCCTGTCGCTGACGGTCACGTGGTGATAGCCGGGTGTCTCGTGCAGCCCGGCCGGGTTGGCTCGCTCTATCACGCGCCCCATTCTCCACGACTGCCCCATCCCGGCCCGGCAGCCCGAGGCAACGAACCGGGTGGCTGGCCCTCTGTACCGGTAAGAACCGGATCGTCGGGCCATCCATCCGGTTCGCGCCGAGCCGACGCGGGCGGGGCCTGGCCCGGATCGGCCGGGGAAAGTTTGCCGGGCCGTGGAATAGCCCGGGCGGGGCCTGCGTTCGAACAGACCGCTGGTGCGTTGTGTCCCCCGGGCCGCAACTATTGCCTTCGCGGAATACCGTCCGGCTGGAGCCGTGTTGTGCCACTCGCCGAGAGGCGACCACGCACCAGTCCTGGCACGCCCTCGAAGCCGCAGCGCTCCGGGGGCGTCGTCATGTCTGGCGGGCCACCGCCTGGTCCAGCTGCCGGCCGAGCACGGCCGGGGCCTCGGCCAGGGACGGCCCGTACCAGGTCAGGTGCCGGCCGCTGACCAGCGCGGCGGGCAGGCCGGGGAACGCCTCGGGCCCGTCGGTCTCGCTGAAGCGGTACGGCTCGTCCGGGAGCACGACCAGGTCGGCGCCCGCGCCGCGCAGCTCCGCGAGCCCGATCCGCGGGTACCGCTCCTCGTGGCCCGCGTACAGGTTGACCACGCCGAGCCGGGCCAGCAGGTCGCCGGCGAAGGTGTCCCGCCCGAGGACCATCCAGGGCCGGCGCCAGACCGGGATGACCGCCGCGCGCCGCGGCCGCGGCGGCAGCTGCTCCCAGGCCGCCGCGGCGGCATCCAGCCAGGCCAGGCGGGGCAGGCGGCACGCGAGCGTGAGCATCCGGTGCAGAGAGGTGAGCGCCTCGGGCAGGCTGCGGACCCGGGTCACCCACACCGGCACGCCTGCCGCGCGCAGCGCCGCCAGGTCGGGCTCCCGGTTCTCCTCCTCGTTGGCCAGGACCAGGTCCGGCGACAGCGCGACGATGCGGGCGACGTCCGGGTTCTTCGTGCCGCCCACCCGCTCGGCGGTCAGGTCCGCCGGATGCGTGCACCAGCGGGTCACGCCGACCAGCAGCCCCCCCGAGCCCTCCGCCACAGCTTCGGTGAGCGAGGGCACCAGCGAGACCACCCGCCGGACCGCCGCGGGCAGCGGGACCGGCAGGCCGAGGTCATCGGTGACCTCAGCCCCGCTGCCGCGCATAGCCCCAGCTTGTCACCGCGGGGTCGAGCCCGCGCGCCAGGTCAGCCCTTCTGCGCGCCCGAGACGAGCCCGCGGCTCGACCGGAGCCCCGGGAGCGCGGACCCGAGGCCGCGCAGCGGTGACGGGAAGCAGGCGCCGCCGGGCGGCGTTGACCGTGGCACGAGGGCTGGCCCTCTGGTGAGGGCCGGCCGTCCCTGGCCCGACGAGCATCACGCGGAAAGGCTGACCGCCTCATGGCTGACGCATTGCCCGAATCGACCCTGGCGACGCTGGACGACCCGTTCGCGCAGCTGTCCGGGCCGCTGGCCAGCACGACACGCCTGGACCTCCGGGTCGTCGACTCGGCCCGGCTCACCCCGCACATGCAGCGGCTCAGGCTGACCGCCCCGCAGCTCGACGGGTTCGGCTACCTGCCGGGGCAGGACGTGATGCTCCTGGTGGCCGCCGAGGGCAACCGCCCGGTGCGGCGGCGCTACACGATCCGCGAGCTTGACCCGTCCGCACGGTTGCTCACGCTCGACATCGTGCTGCACGGTGACGGGCCGGGCGAGCGCTGGGTGCGGTCGGCGCAGCCGGGCGACCGGATCGAGGGCATCGGGCCGCGCGGGAAGATCACCACGTCGGCCACGGCCGACTGGCACCTGTTCATCGGCGACGAGTCGGCGCTGCCCGCGACGTTCGTGATGACCGAGGCGCTGCCGCCCGGCTGCGCGGCCACGCTGGTCGTGGAGGTCCCCGAGGAGGACGACGAGCAGGACCTGCCGGCCGCGGCGAGCACCCGCATCTCCTGGCTGCACCGCCTCGGCGCGCCCGCGGGTGACCCGTCGGCGCTGGCGGCCGAGGCGGCCGAGGTCGAGCTCCTGCCCGGCCGCGGCCACGCCTACCTGCTGGGCGAGGCCAGGGTCGTGTCCCGGCTGCGGGAGATCCTCGCCGAGCGCGGACTCAGCCAGGACCAGATGTCACCCAAGGCGTACTGGGGCCGTGGCCGCGCCAACGCCGGCCACGGCGAGCCCGCCCGCGACACCTGACCGTCCGCGTGCATGCCCGGCCGCTCAGGCGGGGTCGACCGGCCAGGAAACGCCGGTGGCCGCGAGGATGTCGGCCGGCCGGGGCAGCGCGTCCTGCGTGCCGCGGCGGGTGGTGGCCGTCGCGCCGGCCGCGGCCGCGGCGCGAACCGCGTCGGCGGGCGGCAGGCCCGCCGCCAGGGCCACGGC
>DASYXX010000549.1:0-5075 GCA_035934395.1 Streptosporangiaceae bacterium | reverse complement strand
TCTACGAAGGAGCAGATCGTCTGCACCGCCGAGCGCCTCTTCGCGCTGCACGGCATCGAGGGCGTATCGCTGCGCCAGATCGGGGCGGTGGCCGGCAACGGCAACAACTCCGCGGTGCAGTACCACTTCGGCTCGAAAGATCAGCTCATCCAGGCGATCTTCGAGTACCGGCTGCCCTCGCTGCACGAACGGCGCGTCCTGCTGATCGCCGAACGGCGCCCGGAGGACCTCCGCTCGTGGGTCGAGTGCCAGCTGCGCGCGGTCATGGAGCAGAGCGAGCAGCCCGGCAGCCACTACCTGAGCTTTGTCGCGATGCTCCAGCGGCACGGACGCCGGGAAGTCTTCGAGCGCCTGCCGGACGAGATCCGCGAGTCGGCCCGAGCCTTCCACGCCCGCCTCACCACGTTTCTCACGGGTATCCCCGAGCCGCTGCGCAGCCACCGCATCGCGCGGGCGATGACGTTCATCGTGCAAGCGGCCGCCGACCGGGAACGGGGCCGGGCGAACGGTCAGCCGGTCCTGCCCTTCGCGGTCGAGGTCGCCGACTTGCTCGACGGCATGTGCGGCTTCCTGCTGGCCCCGGTGTCCCCGGCCGCCCTCGCCGCCCTCGCGGCGACCGACCCGGGCGGGCTGACCTGGCCCGCTTTCCTGTGACCCAGGGACAGAAGAGGCGACCATGGGCGTGGACCTGAGCAGGGCGGTGGCTGTGATCACCGGCGCCGGCAGCGGCATCGGCCGGGCCGCCGCCCATTCCCTGGCCCGGCGCGGCGCGAGGGTCCTGGTGACCGACATCAACGTCGGCCGCGCTAACGCCGTCGCCGCGGAGATCGGCGCGATGGCGATCGCCGCGGGCTGCGATGTCACCAGCGTGGCCGACCTGGAAGCCGCCCGCGATCTCGCTCGCGAGCGCTTCGGGCGCATCGACGTGGTCATGAACAACGTGGGCATCATCGCCGTCGGCGCCGTGGAGGACATCCCGCTGGAGGCCTGGCAGCGCACCGTCGACGTCAACCTGCTGAGCATCGCGCGCAGCAACCTGGTGTTCCTGCCCGGGCTGATCGAGCAGGGATCCGGGCACGTGGTCAACACCGCGTCCAGCGCGGGACTGCTGCCGTACGGCTGGGACCGGCTCCCCTACACGGCCACCAAGCACGCCATCGTCGGCCTTTCCGAATCGCTGGCCCTGTACCTGCGGCCGCGCGGCATCGGGGTGACCTGCCTGTGCCCGGCGGGCGTGGCCACCAACATCAGCGAACAGATGACCTTCTACGGCACCCCGGTGCCGCCCCGCGCCCCGGGGTTCCCGGTCGTGGAGGCGGACACGGTGGGCGAGCTCGTGGCGGACGCCATCGCGGCCGACCGGTTCCTGGTCCTCACCGCCCCCGGCGTCGCCGCCGAGCTCACCGAGCGCGCCTCCGACATCGACGCCTACCTGACCCGGATCATCAACCAGCACCCGGCGCCGCCCAGTTAGCTGACCACTCGGCGTCTACCCACAGGGCTGGCGAAGCGCGGCGAGCGCGACGCAGAACGGTTGTCGATTCCGGCTCCGGTCAGCCGTAGAGAGGGTAAGCAACGAGGTCAGGAGGACGAGATGGATGCTCCGCGAGTCGTATCACGAGACGAGTGGCTCGCCGCGCGCCGGGACCTGCTCGCACGAGAGAAGGAGGCCACGAGGGCGACGGACACGGTGGCCGCGGCGCGCCGGCAGCTTCCGGCGGTGGAGGTCATCAAGGACTACGTGTTCACCGGCCCGGAAGGGCAGGTCAACCTGGCCGGGCTGTTCGGCCAGCATCGCCAGCTGATCACCTATCACTTCATGTGGCGGCATGCCGAGTCCGGGTTCCCCGACGTGGATCAGGGCTGCCCGACCTGCTCGTTCCTGGCCGACGGCATCGGCGATACATCCCACCTGCGGGCCAGCGGCACCAGGCTGGTGCTGGTCTCCCGCGCGCCGATCGCCAGCATCGAGCGGTTCAGGAGGCGGATGGGCTGGCAGCTGCCGTGGTACTCCTCGTACGGCAGCGACTTCAACTACGACTTCCACGTGAGCCTGGACGAGGACGTCGCCCCGGTCGAGTACAACTACCTGGGCAAAGCGGAACTCCAGCGCACCACGCCTTATATCCAGTCTGGCCGGGACGCGCCGGGGGTCAGTGCGTTCCTGCGCGACGGCGACCGGGTCTTGCATACCTACTCGGCGTACGCCCGCGGCCTGGACCCGCTGCTCGGCACCTACCGCTGGCTCGACCTGACCCCGCTCGGCCGGCAGCGGCATGTGGCCGAGTTCCCGTACCACGACACCTACGAAGCCTCGGACTGACAGGGACAGTTCACGTGACGCGCCCGCCCGCCGCATGATGGGACCGTGAGCGAGGCGCAGGGGCGCGGCGCCGCCTGGACTGAGGAGCGAGGAGCGAAGCGACGAGTGACGAGGGAAGGCGGTGCCTCCAAGGCGCCCCGAAGGCGAGCGAACCAGAAGGCACCGTGAGGGACAGATCACCCGGGCTGCTGGCCGGCCTGCTCGACGACCTGGTCGCCGAGACCAAGGTGCTCACCGGCATGCTCGCTCCGCTGGACGACCCGGTCTGGGAGCGGCCAACGCCCGCGCCGGGCTGGGCCATCCGCGACCAGGTCAGTCACCTGGCTTACTTCGACGACGCCGCGACGCTGGCCGCCACCGACCCGGACCGGTTCCGGGCCGAGACCGCCGCGCTGACCGCCGGCCTGGACACGGCGGGCGCGGCGCTCTCCGATCAGATCGCCGTGCAGCACCGGCAGCTGTCCGCCGCCGAGCTCCGTGAATGGCTGGGCCGGGCCAGGGCCGAGTACGTCCGCGTGCTCGGCGGGCTGGACGCCAGGACACGGCTGCCCTGGTACGGACCTGACATGAGCGCGGCCAGCTCGGTCACCGCGCGGCTCATGGAGACGTGGGCGCACGGCCAGGACGTGGCCGACGCACTGGGCGTGCGCAGGCCGGCCACCGCGCGGCTGAGGCACGTCGCGCACCTGGGCGTCGCGACGCTCGGCTTCTCTTTTATTCGTAACGGACGCGGCGTGCCGGCCGCGCCGGTGCGGGTGGAGCTGGCCGGGCCGGACGGCGAAACCTGGAGCTGGGGCCCGTCCGGAGCGCCCGACTCGGTCACCGGCCCGGCGCTGGACTTCTGCCTGGCCGTCACGCAGCGCCGCCACCTGGACGACCTCCGGCTGAGGGTCACCGGGCCGGTGGCGGCCGAGTGGATGTCGATCGCGCAGGCGTTCGCCGGCCCGCCGGGGCCGGGCCGGCGCCCCGGCCAGTTCCCGGAGGATCCATGACCAGCCGGCCGATCCGGATCGCGAACTGCTCGGGCTTCTACGGCGACCGGATCAGCGCCGCGGGGGAGATGGTGGAGGGCGGGCCGATCGACGTGCTCACCGGCGACTACCTCGCCGAGCTGACCATGCTGATCTTGTGGAAGGCCCGGCAGAAGGACCCGGCCGCCGGATACGCCGCGACGTTCCTGACCCAGGTGGAGCAGGTCCTGGGCACCTGCCTGGACCGCGGCATCCGCATCGTCAGCAACGCCGGCGGGCTGAACCCGGCCGGCCTGGCCGCCCGGATCGGTGAGCTCGCGGCCCGGCTCGGCCTGGCCGCCAAGGTGGCCTACGTCGAGGGCGATGACCTGACCGGCCGGCTCGACGAGCTGCTCGCCGCCGGGCACCCGCTCACGCACCTGGACACCGGGCAGCGGCTGGCCGACGCCGGGATCAAGCCGGTGACGGCCAACGCCTACCTCGGCGGCTGGGGGATCGCCGAGGCCCTGGCCGCCGGCGCGGACGTGGTGGTGTGCCCGCGGGTCACCGACGCCGCGCTGGTCGTCGGCCCGGCCGCGTGGTGGCACGGCTGGCGGCGCGACGACTACGACGCGCTGGCCGGCGCGGTGGTCGCGGGCCACGTGATCGAGTGCGGCCCGCAGGCGACCGGCGGCAACTACTCCTGGCTGCACGAGATCACCGACCGCCGGTACCCGGGGTTCCCGGTCGCGGAGGTCGCCGCCGACGGCAGCAGCGTGATCACCAAGCATCCGGGCACCGGCGGGCTGGTGTCGCCGGGCACGGTCACCGCGCAGCTGCTGTACGAGATCGCCGAGCCCGCCTACGTCAACCCGGACGTGGTGGCCCACTTCGACAGCCTGAGCCTGCGCCAGGACGGCCCGGACCGGGTGGCGATCTCCGGCACCCGCGGCACTCCGCCGCCCGCCGACCTGAAGGTCGCCATCAACTACCTCGGCGGCTACCGGAACACGATGACGCTGGTACTGACCGGCCTGGACATCGAGGAGAAGGCGGCGTGGGCTGAGGAGGAGCTGTTCGCCATCCTCGGCGGCCGGGCGGCGTTCGCCGAGGTCGACACCCGGCTGCTGCGGTTCGACCGGGAGGACGCGCCGACCAACGAGCAGGCCACCGCGCACCTGCGGATCACCGTGAAGGACCCCGATCCGCGCCGGGTCGGCCGGCGGTTCTCCAACGCGATCATGGAGCTGGCCCTGGCCGGCTACGCGGGGTTCCACACCACCACCCCCCCGACCGCGGAGAGTTCCTACGGCGTGTACTGGCCGGCGCTGCTGCCCGCCGGGGTCGTCGACCACGCCGTGGTGCTGCCCGACGGCAGCCGCCGGGTGATCGCGCCGCCGGACGGGCCGCCGCCAGGGCCACCTCAGGCCGCGCCGGTGCCGGCGGGCGGTGCTGACCCGGGCGGACGACCCCCCCAAACCCCCCCGATCGGGCCGACCCGGCGCGTCCCGCTGGGACGGGTCTGCGCCGCCCGCTCAGGCGACAAGGGCGGAAACGCGAACGTCGGGGTCTGGACACGGGACGCGGCCGCGTTCGGCTGGCTGCGCGACTACCTGACCGTCGACAGGTTCGGTGAGCTGATCCCCGAGGCGGCCCGGCTGCCCGTGCACCGGTACGAGCTGGCCAACCTGCACGCGCTGAACTTCGTGGTCACCGGCCTGCTCGGGGCCGGGGTGGCCGCCTCGGCCCGGCCGGACCCGCAGGCCAAGGGGCTCGGCGAGTATCTGCGCAGCCGCCACGCC
>DASYXX010000098.1:0-1840 GCA_035934395.1 Streptosporangiaceae bacterium | reverse complement strand
CAGCGGGACGCGTGCCCCGCTCGGCATGCCCATGGACGTCTACCGCGGCCAGGACGGCAGCTACCATGTCGAGGCCGACCTGCCCGGCGCCGACCCTGACAGCGTCGAGGTGACCGTCGAGCACGCCGTCTTGACGATCCGCGCCGAGCGCACCCCGCACTACGGCGACAGCGACCAGGTCATTGCCGCCGAGCGGCCCCAGGGGTCCTTCGCGCGGCAGCTGTCCCTCGGCGAGGCAGCGGACTCCGAGAACCTCACCGCCGGCTACGCCGACGGCGTCCTGCACGTGACCATCCCCGCCTCACCGAAAGCCCAGGCCCGCCGGGTCGAGGTCACCCGCGCGGCCGGCGGCAGCCGCGTCGTCCCCGGGAGCACCGCCCAGGCGGGTGAGGCGCCCGCCGGCGCCACGGCCGGCGCCGCCGGCTGAACGCCCCTGTGCCCTGCCACCCGAAGCTGTACCGGCTCTTACTCGCATCGCCAAGCGGCTACGCCAGCACCTACAAGGAGCTGGTCGAGACCACCGACTGGTCGAGGTACGGGCGCGGACGCGATCCGCGCTGCGCTAACCGCATGGCGCACTGTGGCTACGAGCCGACCGCGGTGCTGGCCACGATAGGGCTCGCTGAAGGACTCGCTGCGCGCCCTGACGGGCGCGCAGCGCGGCAAGATCAAGGAGGCGCAGATGGCCTGCACGGGCGCCTGTGACAATTCCTGCACCTGTGACTGCCGTGGTCAGCGTGGAACTCGCGCCGCGCGGTCCGAGCTGACGTGCGCGCCCAGGTCACCAGGCTGGAGGCGGAGCTTGCGGACCGCTAGCCGGCCGGCAGCTAGCCTGGACGACCACGGGGACGTGGATCTCATGGCAATCGGCGAGGCCGCCGGCCGGCTCGGGCTGCGCCCCTCGGCGCTGCGCCTACTGCGGCGGATGTACGGGCCCGCCGAGCTGCGCCAGCTCGCGTCGGTCGGAGCAGATGCCGATCTCGCAGATCGCCCGGATGCTAGGGATATCGCCGAACGCGATCAAGGCGGCGCTGGCCAATGATGGCCCGCCGAGGTATGTGCGGCCGCCCGATGGGGTAGGTGGCGGATGCGTTCGAGCCGCGGATCCGGGAGCTGCTGGCGGCGTGTCCGCGCGTGTCCGCGACGGTGATGGCGGAGCGGATCGGCTGGCCGTATTCGGTCCGCGCCTCGAGCGGGAAGGTGGCGGAGCTGCGGGCCGGACCCTGCTGGCCGGACGGTGTACCGGACGTCACCCCGGCGTCCTGATTGGTTCCTTCGTGGCCGTGGTGGCGCGAGATCGAACCCGAGGAAATCATCGGTGCATGACGAGTTTCTGCGGGCGGTCCGTGAGGGCAGCAGGCGCGTTGTCCCATTCGACGACCAGGTCCGTGATCGGTGCCGGATCGAATGTCCCGCGGGTCACCAGATCGAGCGCCAGGGGGATGACGGCGCGGGCGTTGACCCTTCCGGTGACCAAACGGACGCCGCGCACGTACATCACCCGGCCCCAACGACGGCCGCAGCCCAACCCGCTCGCCACCAGCCAGCACCTCAAAACCGGTGTCATCCACCACCAGGCCCGTCACCAGCACCCCCACCATAAACGCGCTCCTCGCCACGCCGCGTAACCGACACAACACCCCCGGCACGGCTCCAAATGACATTGGAGCACCCATCCCTCGCCAATCAGCCGCCCAACGGATTATGAAATTACCAAAACGCGCCTGGCCAGACGCCGCTACTGCAGCCGTGATGCCGCGCTTCCGACAAGCGGCGCAAGATGCGTAACCTGCCTTGCAGTAACAGAGGACGGGTCGGCCCGTGCTCAGGTCGACGCATC
>DASYXX010000057.1:0-3443 GCA_035934395.1 Streptosporangiaceae bacterium | reverse complement strand
CCGCCGACCGCCGCGGCCACGAACAGCATGCCGACGAACAGCAGGCCGCTGCCCAGGAACACCGTGGCGAAGAAGCGGTCTTCGTGCCGGCCGATCCGGTCGCGGACCACGCCGATGAACCAGAGGAAGGCGATTCCCGCGAACGGGACGAGGTTCAGCGCGACCGCCACGAGCGCCCGCCGGCCGGAGTCGCTCAGCCACGTGCCGGCCGCGCCGGGATCGCCGGGGGTCGAGATCCTGAGCACCACCAGCATGAAGATCAACAGCAAGGAGAAGACGATGCCGGCCACCGCGGCGGCGCGGGGCGTCCGCAGCGGGATGCCGGCCGGGAGCGGGCCCGGGCCCGCGGGTTGCCCGGCCACCTGTCGCCCAGCCATCGTCCCTCCAGCGCTCGCCTCTCAGCGCCAGTGAAGGCCAGTGCGGTCGGCCGCGGACCACCCCCGCGGTGTGATGCGCCGTCCCGCCGTCCCGGCCGATCCTGGCCAGGCAATGGGGTCCGGGCCGGGTTGTCGCTGGCTCGGTGCCTGCCGCATTGCTGGACCAGTCCAGCCGAGCCCGCGAAAGAGGTAAACCATGGCAATCGGCCCTGTGCAGCTCCTCGTGCTTGGGTTCAACCATCCCGATTTTCACGGCGAGATCATCGCCGAGCTGGAGCGGCTTCGCGCCAGTGACACCGTGCGCGTGATCGACTCGCTGGCCGTCTACAAGGGTCCGGACGGCGACCTGGAGGTCGAGCACCTCAGCAACCTGACCGAGCAGGAGGCCGTCGAGATGGGCAGCAAGATCGGCGCCCTGGTCGGCCTCGGCATCGAGGGCGAGGAGGGAATGGAGGCGGGTGCGCTGGCCGGCGCCAAGACGGCGGCCGAGCAGGGCGGCGTACACGTGTTCACCGAGGAAGAGGGCTGGGACGTGCTCGAGGACATCCCGACCGACTCGGCCGCGGCGCTGATCCTGCTCGAGCACCACTGGGCGATACCGCTCCGCGACGCGATCGCGCGGGCAGGCGGCTTCCGCATCAGCGACGGGTTCATCAGCCCGCTCGATCTCATCGACATCGGTCTGATGTCGGCCGAGGAAGCCAAGGAACTGCACGACCTGGAGACGGCGGCCTCGGCCCGCTGACCGCGCCCGCGTCATCGCTAGCACCCGGGGGACAAGATGTTCGGATCACGCAGAGTCGCACGGCGCACCTCACGGCGCACGGCACGCCGGGTTTCCCGTCGCCGCCGCTGACGCCCCGGTGCATCGCCTTCCCCAGCGTTCGCGGGGTGGTCGATGGCCCATCGGCCACCCTCTATGGCTCGCCGCGGAATAAACGCGTCGCTTTGGGCCCAGGCTGCCAGCGTTGTGCTGGGCCCAGGCTGCCAGCGTTGTGATAGGCAGGCTGCGGACAGGCGTGGCGGAGCCGCCGACGGCCTGGCTGGCAGGGTTTTCGGTGATCTGACCGGAAATGCTTACCTCAGCTGGGCGCGGGGCAGCGGACCCTGGCCGTGTGTGCGGGCAGGGCCTTGTGCGGCGGCGGCCGGGTTAGGCGGCGGCGGGTGTGAGGGTGACGGTTAGGCCGAGGGCCTCGAGCTGGCGGATGTGGTTGCGGATCTTGCGTTCCCTGCTGACGCGGGTGTCGTAGAAGTCGGGGCCGAGGTCGTGGTAGCGGGCGGTGCGGTCGGCGAGCAGGTGGAAGATGATGACCAGGATGGAGCGGGCGATAGCAGCCAGGGCTTTGCGTTTGCCGCGGCGGACCAGGCGGCGGTAGCGCTGGCCGAGGAAGGTGTCGGTTCTGGCGGCGGAGGCGGCGATCTCGCCGAGGACGCCGTTGAGCCAGGGGTTGCCCTTGCCGGCCTTGCCGCTGCTGGTTTTCTTGCCGGACTGGCGGGTGGCCGGGCAGCGCCGGGCCCAGGACACCAGCCGGGCGGGGGTGCCGAAGACGGTCATGTCCAGGCCGATCTCGGCGATGACGGCCTGGGCGGCGATGATGCCGCAGCCGGTGATCTCATCGAGCCGGGCCACGGCAGGCAGCACCGGGGCGCCCGGGCCGTAGCCTGCCGCCGGGCCGGTGGTGCCGTCGGCGTCGATGCCCTGCGCGGCGGGGATCTGGCTGATCAGCTCGCTGATGCGGGCGGTGAGGGCGTCGATCTGCGCGGTGAGGGCGTCGATCTGGTCCAGCAGGATGCGGGCGAGCTGGCTGTGGTGGTCTTCCCACCTGCCGTCCAGGGCCTGTTCCAGGTCGGCGCGCTTGGCCCGCATCTTGCCGCGGGCCAGGTCCGCGAGCACCCTGGGGTTGCGCTGCCCGGCGATCAGCGCTTCGATCATCGCCCGGGTGGACTGGGTGTCCAGGGTGGAGGCCACATCGGAGATCTTGATCAGCGCGCGCTCGAGCAGCTTCTCCAGCCGCGCCCAGTGCCGGGACCTGTCGTGCACCAGGCCGGCGCGCAGCCGGGTGAACTCCCGCAGCCGCCGGATATCGCAGGGCGGCACGAACGAGGGCTGCAGCAGGCCCCGCTCGGTCAGCTTAGCCAGCCATACCGCGTCTTTCTTGTCGGTCTTGGCCCGGCCCGGCACGTTCTTGACCGTCCTGGCGTTCACCAGCTGCACCCTCAGCCCGGCGGCCTCCAGCACGGCATACCAGACCCGCCAGTAGTCGCTGGTGGACTCCAGCGTGACGACCTGGATCTGCCGGGCGCGCAGGTAATCACCCAGCTCGGTGACCGCGGCCATCCGCGCGGCCACCGTGTGCACGTGCGTCTTGCGCCGCCCCGGCCGGTCCTCGTCGGGCACCCGGGTGCATACCACCCCCGACCCCTTCGCGACGTCGATCGCGGCGACCCGCTCGTAAACCCGCTCGTACTCCTCGTCGGGGACCTCCTGCGGCTCCTCCACAGCCAGGCCACCTCCTCCCGCTAGGCTTGCCAGCAACGGCGGGCTGCCCGCGGGGTCCCGGTCGGAAAGCAATCTGACCGGCGTGCTCGTAGCGACAATGCGTGACCATCAGGTCAGGACCCCGGCGCCAGGCTAGGAGACGGACTGCAGTTCCAAGATCATGCCGGGCTCAGGTAACGGGCAGCCCGCCCCCAGCCTCCCGCCCGCACCCCGGCCCCCGCCACGACATCAGCCAATCCCGCCGCCGCAACCACCGCGCGGCAGCGACCCCAGCCACCCGCCCAGCCGCACCCGCCCCGGGCATTTCGCGCTCGCGCGACGACACCCGGGTCAAGGATGGCTAGGAGCGAAACCCACGTATATGACGGGTTTCGCTCCTAGATCTTTTGGTTTGCCGGGCCGGAGTGACACGTGAGGCGGTCGGCGCCTGTGGGGCTGAAGTGGCTAGTCGGAGTCGCGGCGGTGTCAACAGCAGGGCGCAGCCAGCGAGGGCGGCCAACGTTGGCGTATCCGCGGCAAGCGGTGGCAGGCCTCGCACAAGCCTGATATGCACGCCATATGGGGGC
>DASYXX010000042.1:0-1995 GCA_035934395.1 Streptosporangiaceae bacterium | reverse complement strand
CGTCCTGGCCCACAGCCGGGACGTCTCGACCAGCTCGGCCGCCATGACCCACGGCGGAGGTTTCCGGGCCTGCGCGGAGTCGGGGAAGATCGCGAAGCGCGCCCCGCGCGCGCCGGCGAACTCGGCCGGCCCGCGCCGCCTGCGGTCCGTCTGCTCCGGGTCCTTCATCCCGATGTGCGAGAGCAGGCCGGCCAGCAGCGACATGTGTATCCCAGAGGCGACGTCGGCCGGGAAGCGCGCACCGGGCTCCGGCTCGCGGCCCCGCGCCGCCCGGCGTTCCGGGCCCGCCGGACGCGGTTGCGTTAGAGATCTTCTTTCTGATTTGTCATAACGGATCCCCACGTCCCTGGCCGCCTGCCGCAGCTGGCCGTGCACGTCCTGCCACTCGCGCACCCGCAGGTAGTGCAGGTACTCGCGGCGGCACATGCGCCGGAACGCCGAGGCCGACAGCTCGCGCTGCCGGTCGTTCAGGTAGTCCCACAGCGTGAGGAACGCGAGGAAGTCCGAGCCCGGCTCGGCGAAGCGCGCGTGCTGGGCGTCCGCGGCCTCGCGGGCGTCGGCGGGCCGCTCTCTCGGGTCCTGGATCGACAACGCCGCCGTGATGATCAGCACCTCGCGGACGCACGCGTGGTGCCCGGCCTCCAGGATCATCCGGCCGAGGCGCGGGTCCACCGGCAGCCGGGCCAGCTTGCGGCCGACGCCGGTCAGCCGGGTCGCGCCCTGTCCCGGGGAGAGGGCGCCCAGCTCCTCGAGCAGCCGGACGCCGTCGGCGATGTGGCGGGAATCCGGCGGGTCGACGAACGGGAAGTCCGCGACCTCGCCGAGGTCGAGCGCGGCCGCCTGCAGGATCACCGAGGCGAGGCTGGTGCGGAGGATCTCCGGGTCGGTGAACTCCGGCCGCGAGTCGAAGTCCTCCTCGGAGTACAGCCGGATGCAGATCCCGTCGGACGTGCGGCCGCACCGGCCCTTGCGCTGGTCCGCCGAGGCCCGGGAGACCGGCTCGATGGGCAGCCGCTGCACCTTGGTCCGCTGGCTGTACCGGGAGATCCGCGCGGTGCCGGGGTCGACCACGTACCTGATGCCGGGCACGGTCAGCGAGGTCTCCGCGACGTTGGTGGCCAGCACCACGCGCGGCCGGTCGTGCCGCTGGAACACGCGGTGCTGCTCGGCCGACGACAGCCGGGCGTAGAGCGGCAGCACCTCGAGCCCGGCCAGGTCCGCCCGCTCGGCGAGCGCGTCGGCGGTGTCCCGGATCTCCCGCTCGCCGCTGAGGAAGACCAGGACGTCCCCGGGACCTTCGGCGCGCAGCTCGGCGATCGCGTCGCAGATGCCCTGCGCCTGGTCCTTCGGCTCGTCCTGAGGGCGGTCCGGGTCGGCCAGCGGCCGGTACCGCACCTCGACCGGGTACGTGCGCCCGGACACCTCGATCACCGGCGCGTCCCAGCTGTGTTTGTCTGATTCGCCTCCGGCACTGTGTTTGCCTGATTCGCCTCCGGCAAAATGCTTGCTGAACCGCTCCGGGTCGATCGTGGCCGAGGTGATGATGACCTTGAGGTCGGGCCGCGTGGGCAGCAGCCGCTTCAGGTAGCCGAGGATGAAGTCGATGTTCAGGCTGCGCTCGTGCGCCTCGTCGATGATCAGTGTGTCGTAGCGCCGCAGCCGCCGGTCGCGGCTCATCTCGGTCAGCAGGATTCCGTCGGTCATCACCTTGACGAGGGTGTCGTCGCTGGAGGAGTCGGTGAACCGGACCTTGTAGCCGACAGTCGTGCCCACCTCGGTGCCCAGCTCGTCGGCGATCCGCTCCGCCACGGTGCGCGCCGCGATCCGCCGGGGCTGGGTGTGCCCGATCTGCCCGGCGACGCCGCGGCCGAGCTCGAGGCAGATCTTCGGCAGCTGCGTGGTCTTGCCCGAGCCGGTCTCGCCCGCGACGATGACCACCTGATGGTCGCGGATGGCCGCCGCGATCTCGTCCTTGCGCTGGCTGACCGGAAGCTC
>DASYXX010000039.1:0-2577 GCA_035934395.1 Streptosporangiaceae bacterium | reverse complement strand
ACGGGCGAGCCCTCGACGCGGCCGAAGCCGACCACGATGTTCGGCGCGAAGCCGGCGTGGATCTCGAGGAACTCGCCGTCATCGAGGATGCGCGTGATCACGCCGTGCATGTCGTAGGGCTGGTTGGGCGAGTCGGGGATGAGCCGGTCGAGCTCGGCGTCCACGTCCGTTATCTCCGGGATCGCCGGGTCCCCGCCCAGCGCCCCGTTGCCCGCCGCGAGCACGCCGTCCCGCCCGAGCACCGGCGGGTCCTCGAGGTTGTTGGACGGCAGGTAGGACAGCAGCTCGCGGGCGAACGCGAGGCAGTCCTCCTCGTCCTTGGCCTGGTAGTGCGCGACCCCGGACTTGACGTTGTGCGCGTGGGCGCCGCCGAGCTCCTCGAAGCTGACTTCCTCCCCGGTCACGGTCTTGATCACGTCGGGCCCGGTGATGAACATGTGCGAGGTGCCCTCGACCATCAGGGTGAAGTCCGTGATAGCCGGGGAGTAGACCGCGCCACCGGCACATGGCCCCATGATCAGCGAGACCTGCGGGATCACGCCCGACGCGATCACGTTACGGTAAAAAATCTCGGCGAACAGGCCGAGGGCCACCACGCCCTCCTGGATCCTCGCCCCGCCGCCGTCGTTGATGCCGATCATCGGGCAGCCGGTCTTCAGCGCGTGGTCCATCACCTTGACGATCTTCTCGCCGTAGACCTCGCCGAGCGACCCGCCGAACACCGTGAAGTCCTGGCTGAACACGCAGACCGGCCGGCCGTCGATGGTGCCGTAGCCGGTGACCACGCCGTCCCCGTAGGGCCGGTTGGCTTGCATGTCGAAGTCGTACGCGCGGTGCCGGGCCAGCTCGTCGAACTCGGTGAACGAGCCGGGGTCGAGCAGGCCGTCGATCCGCTCCCGCGCGGTCATCTTGCCCCGCGCGTGCTGCCGCTCGACGGCTCGCGCGGATCCGGCGTGGATCGCCTCGTGCCTGCGCCGTTCCAGGTCGGCTATCTTGCCCGCGGTCGTGTGCAGGGCATCGGCGCCGGCGTCATCGGCGGCCGGAACGGAGGCGGGCGGCGGAGCTTGGTTGGCCATGCCGGACAGGTTAGGCCAGGGCCCCGGCCGGGTGGTGCGCGGGCCAGCACGGGAAGCGGGCGTCGGCGGCATCGCCCGCGATCAGGCTGGCGACGGCGCGGCGGGTCGCGTCGTCCGCCGGGGTGTAGACGACCATCCGCGTGCCCGGGGCCGCGAGCACGGCCAGCGAGTGCGTCGTCAGCGACAGGCGCTCGTGCGCCGGATGGCGGAAGATCTTCTGGTAGCTGGCCGGGCTGGACACCTCGTGCTGGGCCCACATCCGGCCGAACTCGGGGCTGGCCGCCTGCAGCCGCCGGACGAACCCGGTCCAGGCCGGCTCGCCGACGTGGCGGCCGTAGGCGGCGCGGAGCTGCGCGACCATCCGGCCGAGCTGATCGGCGCGGTTCACGTACGGATGGCAGCAGGCCGCATGGGTGAAGTTCAGCCAGAGCGTGTTGCGGTCGGCCCTCGGAACGTTCACGACCGTGGGGAACAGCGCGGCGAAGGCGGCGTTCCAAGCCAGCAGGTCGAAGCGCTCGTTCACGATGCTCGCCGGCAGGGTGGTCAGCCCGTCGAGGATCTCCTGGATCTCGGGGGCGGCAGGCAGGTCCGCCTCGGGCGCCGGCGCGGCCACCGGCACCTCCGCGAGCCGGTAGAGGTGCTCCCGTTCGGGCTCGTCGAGCCTGAGCGTGCGGGCCACGGCGTCCAGGACCTGGGTGCTGGCATTGATCGGGCGGCCCTGCTCCAGCCAGGTGTACCAGGTGACGCCGACGCCGGAGAGCTGGGCGACCTCCTCGCGGCGCAGCCCGGCGGTGCGGCGCCGCATTCCCGGGGCCAGGCCGGCGTCTTCGGGCCTGATGCGCTCCCGGCGGCTGCGCAGGAACGCGGCGAGCTCGGACCTCCGGGGGTGCCCGTTGTTGGCCGTTACCGAATGCATATCCCCATTCTGGCCTGGGGAGTTGGGCCCTGCCAGGTGGTGCTGGTACCAGGATAAGCGGGCTCTTGGTACTGGCATTGTCCCGGCGCGAGGCTTGATGACATGACAGACACAGTGGCTAGCGGCCAGGGACCAGCCGCTCATTCCCGGCACGTTCCGGCTTCGGGAGCCCCGCGTGCTCGCGCGGACGGCCCCCGCGGCGGCAGGCCCGGCGTCCTGTTGGCGATCGTCCTGGCGGCCCAGTTCATGGCGCTGGTCGACACGTCCATCGTCAACGTCGCGATTCCCACCATCCAGGCCAGCCTCCGCGCGTCGGGGGCCGGGCTACAGCTCGTCGTGGCCGGGTACACGATCGCCTACGCCGTGCTGCTGGTGACCGGGGCGCGCCTGGGCGACATCCTCGGTCACCGCCGGGTGTTCCTGACCGGTCTCGTGATCTTCACATTGTCGTCGCTGGGCTGCGGGCTGGCGCCGACCACGGGCGCCCTGATCGCGCTGCGCTTCCTGCAGGGGGTCGGCGCGGCCACGATGATCCCGCAGGTACTCAGCCTGATCCAGCGCACCTACCAGGGCGCGGCCAGGACC
>DASYXX010000919.1:0-5694 GCA_035934395.1 Streptosporangiaceae bacterium | reverse complement strand
ACCGGTGGCTCGCCTGCCCGCTCGCGCGGGTCCTGAGCAGGCGCAGGGCCAGGGTCGGGCAGGCGCTGACCGCTCGCCGGGCGTGCGGCAGCAGGTCGGGGCCGACGGCATCTGCATGCAGCACGGGGAACCCCCACTCGTCGAGCTCGACGAGCTCGGGCAGCAGGTCCGCGCAGAGCCCGTGCCCGGTGCACGCGGCCGGGTCAATGTCCAGGCGGGCGATCAATTCCATGCTCCTTCCGCCCACCGCGCGCCCGCCGGGGCGTGCGGAACCGGCAGGACTCCTGCCTGGGACGCGCCGCCCCGCGCCGCGGCGCACGGGCGGTGACGGGCGTGGGCCTCGACGTCGGGGGCGAACGCCGCCAGCGCCGAGGCGGCCAGCCGGACCGCGCCATCCGGATGACGGCAGGCGCCGCGCCCGGAGAGCACACCGAGCCTGCTGTCCAGTCGCTCCAGCAACCCGCCGCTCGGCCTGCCCAGGGCCAGCTGCGCGAAGTCTTCGGCGATCGCGGGCAGGCCGAACGCGCACGGGCCGCACTGCCCGGCGCTCTCGTCGGCCAGGTAGCCGAGCACCCGCGCGGTCTCGCTCAGCCCGCACACGGCCTGCGGGAGGGCCACGAGCACGCCCGCGCCGGGGGAGGCGCCGACCCGCTGCAGGCGTTCCTTCGACATCGGCAGCCCGGCGACGGCCCGCAGCTCGTGCCAGGTGCCGAAGTACCCGCCGATCAGCACCGCTCCGACCCCGTCCCGGACCCGTCCCGCGGCCAGCGCGTTCCCGATCGGCGTGCCGACCCCTATCTCGAGTACGCCCGGGCGGTCGACCGCGCCGGACACCGTGACCAGCATCGTGCCCGGCGCGTCCGGCAGCCCGGCCTGCCGATACCACGCGGGGCCAAACCGCGCGATGAGCGCGATATGGGCCAGGGTCTCGACGTTGTCGACGAGCGTCGGCCGCCGCCCCACGCCGCGCTCCGACGGGCGCTCCCGGCCGCCGAGCGGCCGGGCTTCGCCCCCGCTGAGCCAGCGGACCAGCGAGGTCTCCTCGCTGGAGACATAGTGGTGCGGCAGCTCGTGCACCTCGATCGGCACGTCGCCCACCCCGGACCGGTCCCGGTCGGCTACGGCCTCCCGTACCAGGTCGGCCAGCCCGGGCCTGGTCCGCGGCAGGCACACGTGGACCACGTCGGCCCGGACGTCCTCGGCCGCAAGCACAGCGCCGTCGAGTACCAGATGCGGCGCCCGGGACAGCAGGGCCTGATCCTTCAAGCTGGCCGGCTCGCCTTCCATGCCGTTCGCCACCACGACCGCGCGGCCGCGGTGCTCGCCCACGGCGCGCAGCTTGATCCCGGTCGGGAAGCCAGCCCCGCCGCGACCGGTCAGGCCGGCCTCCGCCACGGCCTGGGCCAGCGCGCCCGGCCGCGCGCGGCCGGGCAGCGGCCCGTAGCAGTCCTGGTGCTCGCCGAGCGTGGCCGAGCCTCCGCTCCGCTGCCACCCGGCGGTCAGCCTCGCGGGACCGGTCATGCGCTTCCCCTCACTGCTCGTCCGGCGGGCCGACGGTCAGCGTCCCCGTGGCCACGGACCCGCGGATGAACAGCGTGATCGTGGCGCGGGCCGCTGCCCCGCCGGGTCCGCGCAGATCTGCCACCAGGCGGTGCCCGTCGAGGTTGACCACCGGGCCGGAGAACCCGGGCGTCGTCCCGGCGGCCGGGCCCACGCTGACCGTTCCCGCGGACAGGGTGACCCCGGCCCCGTCCGGCGCGCCCCGCAGCGTGATGACCAGGCTCTGCGCGGGAGCCCTCGTCTGGGCGGTGACCGTGATCGTGACGTCACCCGATGCGCGATCCGTGGTGCGGGCCGCGCGTCCGGCGAAGCTGCCATCGGCAGGAGCGGCGGGTGCCGTCGCTGCGGCGGGGGCCGAGTTGCCCGCCAGCTGCGCCACCGGCGTGCCCGCGCGGCGCGCCCAGCCCGGCTGCAGCGGGCCGACGACCACGAACACGGCTGTGGCCGCCGGCACCGCGGCGCAGGCCAGCAGCCAGGCCAGCGCGCCGGGCGTGGCCCGGGCCAGGGACAGCCGCCAGCCGGCGGCCGCGGCGACGGCGGCGACGCAGGCCGCGTCGAGCGCGAGCAGCCACGAGAGCTTGCTGTCCGTGCCGGTGCCGAGCCCGTGCCACAGCGCGACCGGCCAGCAGGCGTAGCCGAGCCAGTGCACCGCGCGCCAGGCGCGGTAGCCCAGGCGGGCTCGCAGCAGGCTCGTGATCACCACCGCGAGCAGCATGTCGCTGGCGACCGTGCCGAGGCCGAGCCAGAGCGTCCGGTACGGCGAGGCGAACGGGACGATCGCGGAGATCCAGCCGATCGGCGCGTAGGGATCGAGGACTGTGGTCACGACGTGCACGGCTACGAACGCGGCCGCGAGCAGCGAGAGGCTGCGGTGCAGCTGGGCGGTGATCACCCGCGGCCACGTCGGCGTGGCGAACCGGGCCGTGCCCGCGACTCCGAGCACGACCACGGCGGTCAGCAGCACCAGGGCCATCACGCCGGTGGCCCTCGTGGCATACCACAGCGGGCTCGGGCCGGCGGTCATGATCCTCCGGATGTGGTCTGCGGCGGTGCCGCGGTGGTCGCGGGCGGCTGCTGCGGCTGCTGCAGGGGTGATGCGGGTGCGCTCGTCGGCCGGCTGGTGGTCGGCAGCGTTCCGGTCGGCTGGGTGCCCTGTGGCGGGGCGCCGGCCGGCTGCGCGGCCGTCGCCGATGCCCGGTGACCGGGCAGGGCGTGCGCGAATGCGGCGCCAAGCGCCAGCGAAGCGGCGGCGGCACCGCCCGCGACGCACAGCGTCAGCCTGCGGGCCTGTGCGAGCCTCTGGTCACGGCGGCGGGCCGCGTGATCGGCTGGCAGTGGCATGCCGGGAACACTCCTCCCGATGACCTGTTCCAAGCCTGCCCAGTGACGTTCGGGGAATCGGTTCAGGAAACCTTCAGAAGTGATAAAAATGCGCCGGGCGCGATCCGGCGCGCCATCCCCGCGCTACCAGCCGACAGGGAGCGGCATGCCCTCGGTGTAGCCCGCCGCGCCCTGCACCCCGATGACCGCGCGCTGGTGCAGTTCCTCCAGGTCGCTGGCGCCCGCATAGGTGCACGCGCTGCGCAGCCCGGCGGTGATCGAATCGATCAGGTCCTCGACCCCGGGGCGCTGCGGGTCCAGGTACATCCGCGAGCTGGAGATGCCCTCCTCGAACAGCTCCTTGCGGGCCCGCTCGAACGGCGAGTCGGCGGCCGCGCGCAGCCGCACCGCCCGGGCGGAGGCCATGCCGAAGCTCTCCTTGTACAGCCGGCCGTCCGCGTCGCGGAACACGTCGCCCGGCGACTCGCAGGTCCCCGCGAACCAGGATCCGATCATGACGTTGGACGCCCCGGCGGCGAGCGCCAGGGCAACGTCCCTGGGATACCGCACGCCGCCGTCGGCCCAGACGCGGGCCCCGAGCCTGCGCGCCTCGGCGGCGCAGTCCACGATCGCGCTGAACTGCGGCCGGCCAACCCCGGTCATCATCCGGGTCGTGCACATCGCGCCCGGGCCGACGCCGACCTTGACGATGTCCGCGCCCGCCTCGACCAGGTCGGCGACCCCGGCCGCGGTCACGACGTTGCCCGCCACGACCGGCACCGAGGGAGACAGGCCGCGCACCGACCGCAGCGCGTGGATCATCTTGTCCTGGTGGCCGTGGGCGGTGTCGACCACCAGCATGTCCGCGCCCGCGTCCAGCAGCAGCTTGGCCTTGCCCGCGACGTCGCCGTTGATGCCCAGCGCCGCCCCGATCCGCAGCCGTCCGCGGCTGTCCACCGCCGGCTGGTACAGGGTGGCGCGCAGCGCGCCGGTCCGGGTCAGGATCCCCACGCAGCGACCGCGATCGTCGACCACGGGAGCGAGCCTGTGCCTGCCTTCGTGCAGGAGTTCGAACGCCTGTTCTGGGTCGGTCCCGGCGGGCAGCGTGAGCAGTTCCGCGGACATAACCTGGCGCAGCTGGGTGAACCGGTCGACGCCGTGGCAGTCGGCCTCCGTGACCACGCCGACCGGCCAGCCCCCCTCGACCACGACCACGGCACCGTGCGCGCGCTTGGGCAGCAGGCTGAGCGCGTGCCCCGTGGTGGCCTCGGGCCCGAGCGTCAGCGGCGTGTCGTGCACCAGGTCGCGGCTCTTGACCCAGGACACCACCTCGGCGACGACGTCCACCGGGATGTCCTGGGGGAGCACGGCCACGCCGCCGCGGCGGGCGACGGTCTCGGCCATCCGGCGCCCGGCGACCGCCGTCATGTTGGCCACGACCACGGGGATCGTGGCGCCGCTGCCGTCGCCGGTGGCCAGGTTCACGTCGAGCCGCGAGGCCACGGCGGACCGGCTCGGCACCAGGAACACGTCGCTATAGGCCAGGTCATGCGCTGGTAGTTGATCGGTAAGGAATCGCACTCCGTCAATTCTGCCCCCGCCCGGCGAGTGCCGAACACGGCATCAGCGAGCCGGAGGGGTGCGGCGCCGTCTGGACTGAGGAGCGAGGGACGAGCGACGAGGGAAGGCGGTGCCTCGAGAGCGCCCCGCAGGCGAGCCAGGAGCACAGCGAGCCGACGGAGTTACGGCGCGTTGAAGGCCGCGTAGACGATGGCGCTGAGCCGGTCGACCATCTCCTGCCTCGGCAGCCTGACCTCGACGCTCAGCAGGTAGTTGACCCGCTCGAGCATCATCAGGCAGGCGACGGCGGTCAGCTCCGCGTGCTCCGGCACGCCGGCCTCCTGATCCGACGCCCCGCGCCCCGCGGCCCGGGCCGCGGTCATGCCCTGAGTGATGGCCTCCGCGACGCGGAACATCACCTGCAGCCCGTCGCCGTAGACCTCCTCGTTGACGTCGTCGGCCGAGGTCAGGATCCGGAGCACGGGTGCGTGCGCCGCGTAGGTGTCGAAGAACTTGCCGACCCAGCTGCGCAGCGCCTCCCGGCCCGCCTCGTTGGGCGTGACCACGGGGAAGTCCCCGGTGATGACCTCCATCGCGTGCAGCGCGTCCCGCAGCAGCGTCTTGAACAGGTCGTCCTTGTTCGCGAAGTAGAGGTAGAAGGTGCCGTGCGACGTCTTCGCCCGGCGCACCACGTCGTCCACGCGGACCGTCAGGAAGCCCTTATCGTCGAACTCGGCCATGGCGGCCTCGAGCAGCTTGCGCACGGTCTCGCGACCCTGGCGCCCGAGCTCGCGCTCGAGCGCCGGCGTACCGCCGTCCAGGGACGGCCTGATCCGGCCGGTCCCCGAGTCGGCGCGACCCACAGCCGCGGAATTTCTCTCCACTAGCGCTCCCAGCGTTCCTGGCGGACAAGCCTGCTTTCCGGCGCGGTCACGAGCCGAGAACCTGGGTCAGGTAGGCGTTACCGAACCGCCGTTCGGGGTCGAGTTCGTCGCGCAGCGCGACGAAGTCACCGAACCTAGGGTACGCCCGGCGCAGGAAATCCGCGCTTCTCGTGTGCATCTTGCCCCAGTGCGGCCGCCCGTCCGCCGCTGTCATCACGGCCTCCACGTCACGGAAGTACTCCTGGTGCGGCGAGGCGTGGAAGACGTGGATCGCGATGTAGGCGCTGCCGCGGCCGTGGGCGGTGGACAGCCAGGGGTCATCGCCGGGGGTGACCCGCACCTCGATGGGGAAGCTGATCCGCCAGTCCCG
>DASYXX010000880.1:0-6068 GCA_035934395.1 Streptosporangiaceae bacterium | reverse complement strand
ACCTCGAGGTCGGTGACCGCCACCTCGACCTCGCCGGTGGGCAGCTCGGGGTTCTCGTTGCCCGCCGGCCTGCGCCGCACCACGCCGGCGACCAGGATGCAGAACTCGGCCCGCAGGTCGTGAGCCACCTGTTCCTGGCGGAACACGATCTGCACCACGCCGCTGGCATCGCGCAGGTCGATGAAGACCACGCCGCCGTGATCACGACGGCGGGCGACCCAGCCCGCCAGCGTTACGTTAAGGCCCTCTTCCGGGACGCGCAGCGTTCCCGCCTCATGGGTCCGGATCATTGGCTCTCCTCACAGCCCGGTCGGCCGGGGCGTGCCGGGAACCGCTGGCGCTCCGGGACCTCGTCCTCCGGGCGCGCTGAGCCCGGCCAGGAACGGGTTCGACCATCGCTCTGCGCCGATGGTGGTCGCGGGCCCGTGCCCGGACAGCACCTCGGTCTCGTCCGGGAGCGGCAGGCAGACCCGGGCCAGGCTGTCCAGGATCGTCGGGTAGTCCCCGCCGGGCAGGTCGGTCCGCCCGATCGACCCGGCGAACAGCAGGTCGCCGCTGAACAGCGTGCCGGGCTCGTCGGCGGGCGGCAGCCGGAACGTTACCGAGCCCGGGGTGTGCCCGGGTGCGTGGTCCACCACGACCTGAACCCCGGCCAGGTCAAGCACGATCCCGTTGGTCAGTTCCCTGACGTCGTCGGGCTCGGTGAACGTGATCCCGCCGAACAGCCGCTGGCCGGGGGCCAGCGCCAGCCCTCGGCCCGGGTCGGTCAGCAGCGCCCTGTCGCCGGGGTGGATGTAGGCGGGGATGTCCCGGGCGCCGCATACCGGCGCCACGGACCAGATGTGATCGACGTGGCCGTGGGTGAGCAGCACCGCGGCCGGCTGCAGCCGGTATCGCCTGACGACGTCCTCGATGCCCTCCTCGGCGTCCTGGCCAGGGTCGATGATCAGGCACTGCTCGCCAGGCGCGGGCGCCACGAGGTAGCAGTTCGCGGCGAACGAGCCGGCCGGGAACCCGGCGACAAGCACGGATGGCCTCCTCTGGCGGGGCGCGGGCTGGTGTGCCTACAGGCTACCGACGGTGACGTCGCGGTGGGTTGCCGGCCGGGCGGGACTGTGTCTGCCCGGGGGCTACGCCCCCGGACCCCCTGCCATCCGCTCGGGCCGGCAGGCCGGCCCTCGCGGCTGGCACGGCCTTCGGCCGGCCCTCGAACCGCGCGCGGGCTGGCCCGCCAGGACACAGACAGGATGCGGCCCCAGACCGAACAGATAACAGCCGCGCCAATGCTGGCTGAGCGCAGGGTACGATTCGCGAAGTTTCGCTGATCAGGATGCCCGTGCAGCAACAGGGAGGGCCGCGAGGGTGGCGGGTAAGAAAGAGCGCCAGCGAAAGCTTGCCAGGGAGCGCTACCGGCGCCGGGCGATCCGGCAGGCTGAGCGGGACCGGCGAGTGCGGCGGTGGACGATCAGCGTCCTCGCCGCGGTCGCGGTCGCGGCCATCGCGGTGGGCTCCGCCCTGCTCGCCACGCGGTCCAGCGGCCCGAGCGCGGCGGCCACGCCGAGCGTCAGCGCGACGCCGCCTGCCACCCCCAGCCCCACGCCCACGCCAACACCCACACCCACCCCGGTGGCCGAGCCCGCGCACCACTGCACCTACAGCGCGAGCGGAACGGCCGCGCGCAAGGTGAGCCTCCCGCCCGCGACGCCGGACTACAAGGCCACCTACCGCGCGACGATCACCACCAATCTCGGCAACATCGTTATCGACCTGCTGAACAGCAAGGCCACCTGCACGGTGAACTCCTTCGTCAGCCTGGCGTCGCAGAAGTTCTATAACGGCACTCCCTGCCCGAGGCTGAGCACCTCCGGCGGGCTGTACATACTGCAGTGCGGTGACCCCACCGGTACCGGCAGCGGCGGGCCGGGCTACGCGTTCGCCAGCGAGAACCTCACCGGCGCGACGTACCCGGCCGGAACCTTGGCGATGGCCAACGCGGGCGTGCCGGACAGCAACGGAAGCCAGTTCTTCCTCGTTTACAAGAACTCGGTTCTCCTGCCCAGCTACACACCGTTTGGCACGATCGTGAGCGGACTAAATATCCTCCAGACTGTTGGGAGCCGGGGCTTCGGTCCACCACTCAACTCTGCGGGCGGCGGTGCGCCCAAGGACAAAGTCGATATCGAGAGCGTAACAATCAGCAAAACTTGACTGGAGCGCCCGTAAAGGGACTGATCGGGAGGTTCGCGGTGAGCACGGCTAGCGACGGGTGGGGCAGGGTAGCCGATGATGGCACCGTCTACGTGCGTACCGCCGAGGGCGAGCGAGCGGTGGGCTCATGGCAGGCCGGCAGCCCCGACGAGGCCCTCGCGTTCTTCCAGCGCAAGTACGCGTCGCTGGAGACCGAGGTCAGCCTGCTCGAGCAGCGGATCGCGACCACCGACCTCTCCCCCGCCCACGCTCAGGCCACGATCACCCGCCTGCTCGCCGCCGTCGCGGACGCGCACGCGGTCGGCGACCTGGATGGGCTTCGCGGCAGGCTGGAAGCGCTGACAGGTCTGGTCGACCACCGCCGTGAGGAGAACAAGGCCGCGCGGGAGCAGGCCCGCTCGGCGGCCCACGAAGCCAAGGAACGCATCGTCGCCGAGGCTGAGCGGATCGCGGCCGAGGCGACGCACTGGAAGATCAGCGGCGAGCGGATGCGGCAGCTCCTCGAGGAGTGGAAGGCCGCGCCGCGCGGCGACCGGGCGACCGAGACCGCGCTGTGGAAGCGGCTGTCCGCGGCGCGCAACGCGTTCACCAAGCGCCGCAAGGCGTATTTCGCCAGCCTGGAAGAGGAGCGCGAGGGCGCCAGGGTCCGCAAGGAGAAGCTGTGCGCTGAGGCGGAGGCGCTCGCCTCGTCGACCGACTGGGGTCCCACGGCCTCCGCGTTCCGCGAGCTGATGCGGTCGTGGAAGGAGGCCGGGCGGGCGGACCGCGCCGCGGAGGAGGAGCTGTGGAGCCGCTTCAAGGCGGCCCAGGACAGCTTCTTCCAGGCGCGGTCGCAGGTGCTGCACGCCAAGGACGCCGAGCTGCGCGACCACGCCAGCGCGAAGGCGCGGCTGCTGGCCGAGGCCGAGAAGCTGGTGCCCGTGGCCGATCCCCGCGCGGCCCGCGCGACGCTGCGGGGCATCCAGGAGCGCTGGGAGCAGGCGGGCGCGGTGCCGCGGGACACGCACGAGCGGCTGGAAGGCGGGCTGCGCCGCGTCGAGGAGGCGGTCCGCCGGGCCGAGGACTCCCAGTGGCGCCGGTCGAATCCGGAGGCGCTGTCGCGGGCCAGGGGAACGGTGGAGCAGATCCGGTCCGCGATCAGCCAGCTCGAGGGCCAGCTCGCACGCGCGCAGGCCAGCGGCGACGCGCCCGGGCAGCAACGGGCCGAGGAGGCCCTGGCCGCGCGCCGGTCCTGGCTGGCCGAGGCCGAGCGCACCCTGGCCGAGCTCTCCGGCTGAGTTAACCCGGGTCTCCACCCCCCGCGCCGCGTTCCAGGGTCCCACCCTCGCCTGAATCGCGCGGGCAACGTCAGCCACTGCAACACCACTCGCGAGATCACCAGGGACGGAGGGCAGCGGGTGGCTGGCCCGCTGTACCGGTAACAGCCGGATCAGCGGGCCATCCACCTTGTTCAAGAGCGGCGCTCTAGCTGAGCGGGCCGGTGATGCCCTGCGCTGCAGAACCGGATGGATGGCCCGTTGTACCGGTAACAGCCGTTTCGGCGGGCCATCCAACCTGCTCGGGCCCCGGGGGCCGGGCACAGCGCGGCGGTGCGGGCTGCTAGTTCGTGATGCGGTAGACGTCGTAGACGCCGTCGACCGAGCGGACGGCCCGCAGCACGTGGCCCAGGTGCTTGGGATCGCCCATCTCGAACGTGAACCTGCTGACCGCGACCCGGTCCCTGGTCGTGGTCACCGACGCGGACAGGATGTTGACGTGCTGGTCGGAGATGGCCCGGGTGACGTCGGAGAGCAGGCCGGTCCGGTCGAGCGCCTCCGTCTGGATGGCCACGAGGAACAGTGAGCCCTCCCGCGGCGACCAGTGCACCGTGACCATCCGCTCGGGCTGGGACTCGAGCAGGTGCCGCAGGTTGACACAGTCCGCGCGGTGCACGGAGACTCCGTTGCCCCGGGTGACGAACCCGGTGATGGAGTCGCCGGGCACCGGGGTGCAGCACTTGGACAGCCGCGCCCACACGTCGGCCGCGCCCTCGACGACAACCCCCGAGTCACCGGCTGGCGTCGGCTTCGGCGCCCGGGTGAGCAACGTCGCCTCGGCCAGGTCCTCCTGCGCGCCGGCGATGCCGCCAGCGGACTTCACCAGCTTGGCCACGACCGACTGCGCGCTCACGTGGCCCTCGCCGATCGCCGCGTACAGCGCCGACAGGTCCGCGTAGCGCAGGTCGTGGGCGATCGCCAGCAGCGCGTCGCCGGTGGCGAGCCGCTGTAGCGGCAGCCCCTGCTTGCGCATCGCCCGGGCGATCGCGGCCTTCCCGGTCTCCGCCGCCGCCTCGCGGCGCTCCTTGGAGAACCAGTGGCGGATCTTATTCCTGGCGCGGGCACTCTTCACGAACTGCAGCCAGTCGCGGCTGGGCGCCGCGTCCTGGGCCTTGGAGGTGAAGATCTCCACGGTGTCGCCGTTGTTCAGCGCGCCTTCCAGCGCGACCAGGCGCCCGTTGACCCGTGCCCCGATCGTCCGGTGCCCCACCTCGGTGTGGATCGCGTACGCGAAGTCCACGGGGGTCGCGCCCTGCGGCAGCGCGATCACCTCGCCGCGCGGGGTGAACACGTATACCTCGGCGGCGCCGAGGTCGAACCGGAGCGAGTCGAGGAACTCGGCCGGGTCGGCGGTCTCCCGCTGCCAGTCGACCAGTTGCCTGAGCCAGGCCATGTCGGCGGTGCCGCGGCCGCCCGCCGTCGTCTCTTCCTTGTATTTCCAGTGCGCGGCCACGCCGTACTCGGCCCGGCGGTGCATGCCCCAGGTTCTGATCTGCAGCTCGACCGGCTTGCCCTCGGGGCCGATCACGCTCGTGTGCAGGGACTGGTACAGGTTGAACTTCGGCATCGCGATGTAGTCCTTGAACCGCCCGGGAACCGGGTTCCACCGGGCGTGGACCGTGCCGAGCGCCGCGTAGCAGTCTCGGACCGAGTCGACCAGGACGCGGATGCCCACCAGGTCATAGATGTCGTCGAAGCCGACATTCCTGGCGATCATCTTCTGGTAGACCGAGTAGTAATGCTTAGGGCGGCCGGTGACCTTCGCCTTGATCTTGGCCTCGCGCAGGTCGGCTTCGACCAGGTCGGTGACGTCCTGCAGGAACACGTCACGCCGCGGCGCCCGCTCGGACACCAGCCGGGCGATCTCGTCGTAACGCTTCGGGAACAGGGTGGCGAACGCCAGGTCCTCGAGCTCCCACTTCAAGTTGTTCATGCCGAGCCGGTGCGCGAGCGGCGCGAAGATCTCCAGCACCTCGCGTGACTTCTGCTCCTGCTTCTCGCGCGGCAGGTAGCGGAGCGTGCGCATGTTGTGCAGCCGGTCCGCCAGCTTGATCACGAGGACCCTGATGTCGCGGGACATCGCGACCACCATCTTGCGGACCGTCTCGGCCTGGGCCGCCTCGCCGTACTTGACCTTGTCGAGCTTGGTCACCCCGTCGACCAGGGTCCCGACGTCATCGCCGAAGTCGCGGCGCAACTCGGCGAGCGTGTAGTCGGTGTCCTCGATCGTGTCGTGCAACAGCGCCGCGCACAGCGTCTCGTGATTCATGCCGAGCTCGGCGAGGATCGTCGCCACGGCGAGCGGGTGCGTGATGAACGGGTCGCCGCTCTTGCGCACCTGGCCCGCGTGCCGCTGGGCGGCGACGTCGTAGGCGCGCTCGATGAGCCGCACGTCCGCCTTGGGGTGCGTGGCGCGAACGGTCTTGATCAGCGGCTCGAGCACGGGGTTGGTGCCGCCGCCCCGTGGCGCGCCGAGCCGCGCCAGCCGGCGGCGGACGGCAGCGGTCCCCGCGGCGGCGGCGCTGGTATCGCCGGGCGCGGCCC
>DASYXX010000531.1:0-19779 GCA_035934395.1 Streptosporangiaceae bacterium | reverse complement strand
CGCGCCGGGCAGCTTCAGCATCCTGCGCTTTGCCGTCCCGGACCTGCCCGATGTGGCCTACGTGGAGCAGCTCACGAGCGCCATGTACCTCGACAAGCCGGTCGACGTCGACCGCTACGCCACGGTCATGGACAAGCTCAGCGCTTCCGCCGCGCCGCCGGAGGAATCCAAGGAAATCATTCGTACTCTGCTCGAGGATATGGAGCGGTCCCCATGACCACCATTCGCAACGGCATGGCCGCGAGCACGCTGACCGGCGCTACGTGGATCAGGAGCCGCCGCAGCGGTCCCACCGGCGGCAACTGCGTGGAGGTCGCCTTCCTCGCCGACGGTCAGATCGCGATGCGCAATTCCCGCCATCCCCAGGGACCGGCCCTGATCTTCACGAGGTCCGAGTGGGATGCGTTCCTCGGCGGCGCCAAGGACGGCGAGTTCGGCCGCCCCGACCTGAAACCGGTCCGGTCCTGAAAACCGGCGCCTCCCGCGGAACCAGATCGCTGGAGGCGCCGGCACCAGTCCTTTCGGTTAGCCGACCGGCAGGTCGAACTCGCCGTTCTTCACGCCCGCGATGAACGCTGCCCACTCTTCGCGGTCGAACACGTGCGCGGGCTTGGCTGCGTCCTTAGAGTCACGAACCGCGACGCTGCCCCCAGCCAGGTGCGCAACCTCCACGCAGCCATCGGAGCTGCACGCGAGGCTCCTGATCCAGCCGGCCTCTTCGAGATCATGCTTCATGCGGGTTTCCTTTCCTGATCAGATAATCTCCCTTGCCAGCTTGGCCATGAGGTCAGTCGAGTCGGCAGGAGACAATGCGGCGGCGCGGAGCAGGTCGAACGCCTCGGCGCGGGCCCGTACGTCTCGCTCACGCTCGAGGTAGGCCTGTCCGGCGACACCCTCTGTATATACGACATCAGGGTCAAAGCGCTCAGGAAACTCAATTATCGCAAACGGCCCGTTTAGGCAAGGGTGCGGCCCGCTGCAGAATGGCAGTACCTGCAGCGTGACATTCGGCCATCCGCTGGCGTCGGCCAGGTGGTTGAGCTGTGCGCGCATGAGCTCCGGAGCGCCCATAGTCCTGCGGATCACCGCCTCGTCGAGGATCAGCCACAGCTCGATCGGGTCGGCCCGGAGAATCACCTCCTGGCGCTGCATCCGCAGCGCCACCAGACGCTCGATCTGCTCCGGGGTCTGCCTCCTGCGCACCGTGGTCATCACGACGCGGGCGTAGGCCTCGGTCTGCAGCAGCCCGTGAACCACGAGCGACTCGTAGGCGCGCAGCGACGCCGCCTCGGCCTCCAGTCCGACGTAGACGTCGAATCCGGTCGGCAGCACGTCCTCCCACGCCGCCCACCAGCCCTTGCGGTGACCCTCACGGGCCATGTCGATCAGGATCTGCCGCTGCCCGGGCTCTATCACGCCATAGAGGTCAAGCATGGCCGCCAGGTAGGCGGTCCTGGTGGGCGCCTTGCCCGTCTCGATCCGCGACAGCGTCGAGGCGGCAAGGCCCAGCTTGTCGGCTACCTCCTCGAGCTTGATCGAGTGTGCTTCGCGCAGGCGCCTTAATTCGGTGCCAAGTCGACGTCGGCGTACCGTCGGGCCGATTGACGCGGTCATTCGGCCTCCCCTCCTGGAGGGCACGCTGGGCGCTTTCGGCTCCGACCGGAGCGCGGGCACCACGCGGCCTACTGAACTCTGGATCATGATAGCGGAAAACAGGTCCAGATGGGATCTCAATTGGGATTTCGTCTGCCAGAGTTGTACCACGCACTTGCGTCCCATGCACTCCCGGACCATTATGAGTTCTAGCGTTTCCGAGCCCCGCGCAGCGCTCGAGGGGGGATCTCGATGGCGTCCTCAGCCACCCGGGCCAGTTCGGCGCGGGGTTCCGGGGGGACGCCCCCCGGGACAAGCAGGGCTGTTCACGATCCGGCGATGATGGCGAGTGTCTCGGTCCTCGGCAGCCTCACGATCCCTGGCCGTCCGGAGCACGTCTGCGCGGCGCGCTCGTTCGTGGAGAAGGCCCTCGACGAGGCGAGCCCCACAACGGACGCTGCGGTTTTACTCGCCTCGGAGACCGTGACCAACGCGGTGCTGCACAGCAACTCACGACGCCGCGGCGGGACCGTCACGATCACGATCATCAAGGCCGGCGGCGGAACGCGGATCGAGGTGACCGACGACGGCTCTGAGGTGAACGCGCCGGTGGTGAAGGGTCCCGGCTGCGTTTCCGGCGGCCACGGCCTGCTCCTGGTGCAGACGCTGGCCGACCAGTGGGGATACGCCCGGGACGACGCCGGGACCACCGTGTGGTTCTGGCTGGCTGACGGCTCGCTATCCGGCCCGGCGTGACCTCGCCTGACGGCCCGAGGACCCGGCGCGCTTCTCCCGCAGGCGCATCGACAGGTGGACCGGACTGCCGTGGAAGCCGAACTCCTCCCGGAGCCTGCGCTCGATGAACCTCCGGTAGCCGGCCTGCAGGAAGCCGGTCGTGAACAGGACGAAGTGCGGGGGCCGGGTCCCGGACTGGGTCGCGAACAGGATCTTCGGCTGCCTGCCGCCGCGCACCGGCGGGGGAGTCGCCGCGATCAGCGCCGCCAGCCACGCGTTGAGCCGGCCGGTGGGCACCCTGGTTTCCCAGCCCGCCAGGGCCTGCTCGAGCGCCGGGACCAGCCGGTCGGTGTGCCAGCCGGTCGCGGCGGAGATGTTCACCCGCGGCGCCCAGCGGGCGGTGTGCAGCTGGCGGTCGATCTCGCGTTCCAGGAAGTGCCTGCGATCGGAGTCGACCAGGTCCCACTTGTTGTAGGCGATGACGAGCGCGCGCCCCGCCTCGATCACCATCGACACGATCCGCAGGTCCTGCTCGGCCAGCGGCTCGCTGGCGTCGATCAGCACCACCGCCACCTCCGCGCGCTCGAGCGCCCGCTCGGCCCGCAGCGCGGCAAAGTAGTCGGCGCCCTGAGACTCCCGCACCCGCCGCCTGATCCCGGCGGTGTCAACGAACCGCCAGGCGCGGCCGCCGAGCTCGACGAGCTCGTCAACCGGATCACGCGTGGTGCCCGCCGCCTCGTCGACGAGCACGCGTTCCTGCCCGGCGAGCCGGTTCAGCAGGCTTGACTTGCCGACGTTGGGGCGCCCGAGCAGCGCCACGCGCCGCGGGCCGCCCTCCGCCGGCAGCGGCTCGGCCGGCGCGGTCGGCAGCACGTCGAGCACCTCGTCGAGGAGATCGCCGCTGCCCCGCCCGTGCAGCGCGCTCACCGGAACCGGCTGGCCGAGGCCCAGCGACCACAGCGAGGAGGCGGCGGGCTCCGCCGGGGCGTCGTCAACCTTGTTGGCGGCCACGACCACCGGCTTGCGGGAACGGCGCAGCACCGCGGCGACGGCCGCGTCCGCGTCCGTCACGCCCACCACAGCGTCCACGACGAACAGCACGGCGTCCGCGGCGTCCACCGCGACCCGTGCCTGCGCGGCCACCCGGGCCGCCAGGGACTCGTTCGGGGCGGCCGGCTCCCAGCCGCCGGTGTCCAGCAGCGTGAACGCCCGTCCGCGCCAGGTTGCGTCGTAGGCGACCCGGTCCCTGGTGACCCCCGGGGTATCGGCGACGACCGCCTGGCGGCTGCCGAGGATCCTGTTGACCAGCGTCGACTTGCCGACGTTCGGACGGCCGACGACCGCTACGACCGGCGCGGGCTCCTCAGCGCTCGTCAGAGCGCGCGCGTCGGCTCCGCCGCCGTGCGGCCGCTCACGGGCCTCGGGCGACTCGTCCGGCTCGCCGGGGCTCACGTGGTCCACGCGCCCGCCTTTCGTATGTGCGAGGGTCGTCCCTCCGGGTAAGCACCCGGAGGGGTGTGGGGGGGTCGTCCCTCCGGGTAAGCACCGTCGGCGAGCCTGAGGATCTCGCCAATGACCTCGTCCAGGTCCAGGCCGGTGGTATCGATCTCGACCGCGTCGGCCGCCTTGGCCATCTGCGGCGCGTCCGAGGAGTCGCGCCGCGCCTGCTCCGCGCGGGTCACCGCGACCGTGGCGCCCGGATCAGCCGCGAGATCAGCGGTGCGCCTGTGGGCCCGGACGGTCTCGTTGGCGGTCAGGTAGACCTTCACAGGGGCGTCGGGCGCCACCACGGTCCCGATGTCCCGGCCCTCGGCGACGATCCCGTCTCCGGCCGCCAGCGCGTCGGCGATGATGGCTTGCTGCATGGCGACGAGGCGGCTGCGGACCTGGGGGATCGCGGCCACCGCGCTTACCGCGTTGGATACCTCGCGGGTCCGGATGGGCCCGGCCACGTCGCGGCCGTCCACCCTGATCGCCGGGGCGGCCGGATCGGTGCCCACCTCGATCACCGGGCGGCCGAGGTGCGTGACGACGGCATCAGGCTCCGAGACGTCCACCCCGCGGGAGAGCAGCCACCAGGTCAGCGCCCGGTAGGTCGAGCCGGTATCCAGGTAGCGCAGGCCCAGGGCGCGCGCGACGCCCCGGGCCGCGGTGGACTTGCCGGATCCGGCCGGGCCGTCGACCGCGATCACCAGGCCTGCGCGGCATCCAGCGGGGTGATTGGTCACGAAGGCGATGCTACCGGCGAACCGGCCAGCCGCCCTCGGCCAGCGCCTCAATGAGCTTTTCCGCGGCCTGCGGCCGGACCGCGATCTCCGCCACGCCGGCCGGCAGGCCGGGCGAGTGCTCGATCCGCACGTCCTCGATGTTGATCCCGGCGTGGCCGGCCGCCTGGAACAGCCTGGCCAGCTCGCCGGGCCGGTCGCCGATGACCACCTGGACGATGGCGTACGCGGGAGCGGGTCCGCCTCGCTTGCCCGGGATCCTGGCGACCCCCGCTCCCCCGCGCTCCAGCAGCCCGGTCAGGTCCTTGACCGCCTCCTCGTCGCCCGCGGCGATCCTGGCCAGCGCGCTGGCCACCGCGACGAGATCAGCGGCCAGCGCCTCGACCACCTCCGCGGCATGCGCCGCGTTGGCCGCCAGGATCTGGGTCCACAGACCGGCGTCGCTCGCCGCGACCCTAGTGACGTCGCGGAGCCCCTGGCCAGCGAGAGCCAGGGCACCCGGCGGCGCGTGCTCGAGCCGGGCGGCCATGGCCGCGGCGGCGATGTGCGGCGCATGCGAGACCAGCCCGACCCAGCGGTCGTGATCGGAGGCCGGCATGCGGACCGGCTGCGCGCCGCATGCCACCGCCAGGCCGACGACGGCGTCCGCGGCGTCCGGCGCGGTCTCCGGCAGCGGGCAGATCACCCACGGGCGGCCGAGGAACAGGTCGGCCCGGGCGGCGGCCGGGCCCGAACGCTCACGCCCGGCCAGCGGGTGTCCGGCGCAGAAGGCGGCCAGGTCGCAGCCGAGCTCGCGGGCCCGGGCCAGCGGCAGCTCCTTCACGCTCGCCACGTCGGTGTAGCGACGGGCCAGGCCCCGGGCCTGAGCGGCGGCGAGGGCCGGCGCGACGGCCTCGGGCGGCATGGCGAGGACCGCGAGATCGGCCGGGCCCCCGGGCGGGCCGTCGTCGGGCAGCTCGGCACCCGCCCCCATGTCCGCAGCCAGCCGGGCCGCCGAGGGGTCGGAGTCCGCCAGCCAGACCGCCGCGCCACGGTCGCGCAGCGCGAGAGCCACCGAGGTGCCGATCAGCCCGGTGCCGACCACCACGACGCTGCGGGGGCCCGGGTCCCCGGGATGAGGGCTGCTGGCGGTCACTGTGCTTTCCCGCTCGCCTCCGGGGCGCGCCGAAGGCCCCTCCGGCTCGCTCACTGTGCGATATCCAGTCGCAGCGCGGCCGCGCCGCGCAGGTACACGTGCTGTATCGCCGAGCGCGGCGACGTGGTCTCCACGTGCATCAGCAGCCGGACCACGCGCGGCATCGCCCCCGGCACGTCGATCTCGGCGCAGCACAGCAGCGGCACGTCCTGGAAGCCCAGCTTGCGCGCGGCGAGGGCGGGAAACTCCGCGTCCAGGTCCTTGGTGGCGCTGAACACCACGCTGATCACGTCCGCCGGGGTCAGCCGGTTGCGCGTCATCACTTCTGCCACCAGCTCGGACGTGCCCTCGAGGATCGCCGCGCTCTCGTTCGCGTCGACCTGGACCGCGCCGCGGATCGCCCTGACCGCCACCAGCCCTCTCTTCTTCACCCGCCCTCCACACCCTTTCCCGCCCTCCGCCACCCTCGGCATACCAGGTTATAGACCGACCGCGGCGTACAGGTCGCCGATCTCCCTGGTGGACAGGCGGCGGGTGGCGCCCGGGCGGAGTGAGCCGAGCGCGACCGGGCCCACGTGGGTGCGGACGAGCCGGCTGACCGGATGGCCGACCTCGGCGAGCATCCGCCGCACGATGTGCTTTCGCCCCTCGTGCAGCGTGATCTCCACCAGGGCCCGGTTGCCCGCCCGCTCCACCACCCGGAAGCGGTCGGCGCTGGCCACGCCGTCGGACAGCTCAACCCCGGTGATCAGCTGGCGTCCCAGGTCTCTCGGCAGCGGGCCCGCCACGTCGGCCAGGTAGGTCTTGAGCACGCCGTAACGGGGATGCGCCAGCCGGTGGGCCAGCTCGCCGTCGTTCATCAACAGCATGAGGCCTTCGGTGTCGTAGTCGAGCCGGCCGACATGGAACAGTCGCTCGGCCCGGTCGCCAAGGAAATCCGCGATCGTCCGGCGGCCCCGGGCATCCGACATCGTGGTCAGGACCCCGGCTGGCTTGTTCAGGGCCACGTAGACGAGATCCTCGCGGGCCGGGATCCGCCGCCCGTCCACCCGGATGACCTGCCGCTTTGGGTCCACTCGGGCGCCGAACCTGCGGACGATCTCGCCGTCGACCTCGACCCGGCCGTCGCCGATCATCTCCTCGCAGTGCCTGCGGCTACCCACGCCGGCCGCGGCCAGCACCTTCTGCAGCCGGATGCCGCCCGGAACGTCGACCAGGGAATCGCGTTCCTCATCCGGTCGGCTCATGACCCGCGTCCGGCTCGTCGTCAACGATATCGGGCAGGAACGGGGCAAGCTCGGGCAGCGCGTCAAGGCCCGGCAGCCCGAGCCGCTCGAGGAAGTACCCGGTCGTCGCGAACAGGATCGCGCCCGTCTCGGGATCGGTGCCCGCCTCCTCCACCAGCCCGCGCAGCATCAGGGTGCGCATGACGCCGTCGCAGTTGACGCCCCGGACGGCAGACACCCGGGCGCGGCTGACCGGCTGCCGGTAGGCGACGACGGCCAGGGTCTCCAGGGCCGCCTGGGTCAGCCGGACCTCCTGGCCGTCGCGCACGAACCGCTCCACGACCGGGGCGTACTCCTCCCGGGTGTAGAAGCGCCAGCCGCCCGCCACCTCCCGCAGGTCAAACCCGCGCCGCTCGGCGGCGTAGGACGCGGCCAGCTCGCGCAGCGCCCCGGCCACCTCGGCGCGCGGGCGTTCCAGCACCTGCGCGATCACCACCTCGGAGACCGGCTCGTCGGCCACGAGCATGATCGCCTCCAGGCTGGCCCGCAGCTCATGCGCCCCCTCGTGAGCGCCGGATCCGTTATCCATCGTCTGACTCGTCAACTTCCTCGGTGATGGCCAGGTCGCGCTGGTCGCCCCCGGTCCAGCTCACGTACAGATCGCCGAGTGGGACCAGCTGGTCGAACGCGACGCGGTCGTTCCGGTACAGCTCGAGCACCGCGAGGAAGCGCGCGACGATCTCGTAGGTGCCGGCGCAGTCCGCGGCGAGCTGCCGGAACGTGGCCCGCCGCAGCCGGGTCAGCCGCTCTGTCAGTATGCCGACCTGCTCGCGCACGGTGGTACGGGCCATGTGCAGGTGGGCGGTGGAGACCACTGGCCGCCGCCGGGGTGCCAGGGCGCGGGCCGCGATAGCGGCGAACTCGGCGGGGCCGAGGCCGAGCAGGACCTCTGGCAGCAGCTCGACGAAGCGCGGCTCCATCGGCACCCGGCGCGGGAACCTGCGCCCGGCGGCCGCCATCCTGCTCGCCAGCACCGCCGCGACGTCCTTGTAAGCGCGATACTGCAGCAGTCGCGCGAACAGCAGGTCCCGGGCCTCGAGCAGGGCGAGATCCTCCTCGTCGTCGACCTCTCCCGCGGGCAGCAGCCGCGCCGCCTTGAGGTCGAGCAGGGTGGCGGCGACCACGAGGAAGTAGCTGGCCTGGTCCAGGTCCCAGCCGTCCGCCCGGGCGCGGATGTAGCCGATGAACTCGTCGGTGACGCTGGACAGCGCGATCTCCGTGATGTCCAGCTTGTGCTTCGAGATCAGCGCGAGCAGCAGGTCGAAGGGCCCCTCGAAGACGTCAAGGTGCACCTCGAACCCTCCAGCCGCCCGAGGCTCCCCCGGCTCAGCGATCATCGTCACTCCGAGGACGACCCTTCCCACAGCCGCCGGGCGACAAGGCTCCGGTCGCCCTCGGCGTCCAGGTCGGCCAGCAGGACGGCGAGTGCCTCGCGGACGATGCGGCCGCGGTCGACGGTGATGCCGAGCGCGCGCAGGGAGAGACGGGCGCGCTCCAGGTCAAGCAGCTCACTGCCCGACAGGTAGACGGTGATCTTCTGGGCGTGGCGCTCCCTGCCGCTGGCCTGGCGCTGGGCTTCGAGCGCGGTGCTCCGGCTGGCGGGACGGAGCAGCTCGGCGACGCCGGGGAGGCTTACCCGCCGCGAACGGGTGCCGCGAGGTCGGCCTGGTGCCACCGATCCAGTACCTCCTTCGCGAGCTCGCGGTAAGCCTGTGCCCCGTTGGACGTCGGGTCGAAGCGGGTGATCGGCTCTCCCGCCACGGTGGCGTCGGGGAACCGCACGGTCCGGCTGATCACCGTGTGGTAGACCTTGTCGCCGAACCCCTTCACGACGCCGGCCAGGACCTCCCTGGTGTGCAGCGTGCGCGAGTCGTACATCGTAGCCAGCAATCCGTCGAGCACGAGCTTGGGGCTGATCCTGCTGGACACCTTGTCGATGGTCTCCATCAGCAAGGCTACGCCGCGCAGCGCGAAGTACTCGCACTCCAGCGGCACGATCACCCCGTCCGCGCAGGCCAGCGCGTTGACCGTGAGCAGACCGAGCGAGGGCTGGCAGTCGATCAGGACGATGTCGTAGTCAGCCAGGACCGGCTGCAGCACGCGGCCGAGCACGAACTCCCGGCCGACCTCGTGGACCAGCTGCACCTCGGCGCCGGACAGGTCGATGTTGCTCGGCAACAGGTCCATGCCGTCGACGTTGGTCTTGATCAGCACGTCGTGCGCGGTGAGCCCGCGCTCCATGAGCAGGTTGTAGATCGTCGCGTCGAGCTCGTGCGGCTGGATGCCCAGGCCCACGGACAGGGCGCCCTGCGGGTCGAAGTCGACCAGCAGCACCCGGCGGCCGTGCTCGGCCAGGGCGGCACCGAGGTTGATCGTCGTAGTGGTCTTGCCGACGCCGCCCTTCTGGTTGCATACCGCCGCGACCCTGGCCGGGCCGTGCGTCAGCAGCGGCTCGGGGTCGGGGAAGACCGGTACCGGCCGACCGGTCGGGCCACGCACGCCGGGCCTGACCTCCAATGTTCGGGACGCTGCCACAGGCTACTGCACCTCCCCAGGGTTGCCCGCACGCGCGTGCCTGCGCCCGCTGGAAACCCGGACTCTAGCGCGAGGCTAGGGCCTGGGCATTGCGGCGGCAAGCCGACTCACCGTTTGCGCGGAAATGGCCGACGCTCCACGAGGCCGATGGGACCGCGTCCGGTCAGCCCAGCGCCCGCGGGTGGGCGCTGGCGTAGACCTCGCGCAGCCTGTCGACCGTGACCAGCGTGTAGACCTGCGTCGTGGTCACCGAGGCGTGCCCGAGGAGCTCCTGGACGACCCGGACGTCGGCGCCGCCGTCCAGGAGATGGGTGGCGAAGGAATGCCGCAGCGTGTGCGGCGATACCTCGGCGATCCCGGCCCGCTGGGCGGCGGCCCGCAGCACCGCCCAGGCGCCCTGCCGGGTGAGCCGCCCGCCGCGGGCGTTGAGGAACACCGCCGGGCTGGTGGAGGCCCGGCGCGCAGCGACCGCGAGGGCCGGCCGAGCCCGGACCAGGTAGTGGTCCAGCGCCTGCCGCGCGTAGCTGCCGACCGGGACGATCCGCTGCTTGCCGCCCTTGCCCGACAGCCGGACGGTTCCCCGCATCACGGGCCCCTCCGCGTCGAGGTCGTCGACGTCCAGCGCCGTCGCCTCGGAGATCCGCGCCCCGGTCGCGTAGAGCAGCTCGAGCAGCGCGCGGTCGCGCAGCGGGCGCGGCCCGTCGCCGGTCCCCGCCGCCTCCAGCAGGCGCACGACATCGGCGACGGGGATCGCCCGCGGCAGCCGCCGGGGCGGCACGGGCGGACGGACGGCCCGGGCCGGGTCGGAGGGGGCCAGCCTCTCGGCCGCCGCGAACGCGTGCAAGCCGCGCACCGCGACCACGGCCCGCCCGGCCGAGCTGGCCGCCAGCGGCGGGTGGCCGGGGTCTCCCTCGCGCAGCGCGGCCAGGAAGGAGGCCACGTCCTGCGTGGTCACCTCGCCGATCCCGGTCCGGCCCGCCGCGCCGAGCGCCATCGCGTAACGCCGCAGATCCCTGCGGTAGGCCTGCAGCGTGTGCGCCGCCAGGCCGCGCTCGACCGTCAGGTGGTCGAGGTAGCGCCGGACCGCGTCGTCGACGCTCGCGGGGTGGGCGGCTCCCTTTTCCGCTTGCCAGCTCGCTCGCGCTGTGTTCAGTTCAGCGCCTCGCTCGTCGGTATCCAGGGCAGGCCGTGCGCCTCGGCGACCCCGCGGTAGGTGACCGCACCCTCGTGGGTGTTGAGCCCGGCCGCGAACGCCGGGTCGGCGCGCAGGGCGGCCCGCCAGCCGTGGTTCGCGATCTCCAGCGCGTACGGGACGGTGACGTTGGTCAGCGCATAGGTCGAGGTGTGCGGCACCGCCCCGGGCATGTTCGCCACGCAGTAGAACAGCGAGTTGTGCACCGGGTAGGTCGGGTTGGCGTGCGTGGTCGGGTGCGAGTCCTCGAAGCAGCCGCCCTGGTCGATGGAGATGTCCACCAGCACCGAGCCTGGCTTCATCCGCGACACGAGGTCGTTGGAGACCAGCTTGGGCGCCTTGGCGCCGGGGACCAGCACGGCGCCGATGACCAGGTCGGCGTCGATCACCGCGCGCTCGATCTCATAGGCATTGGACGTGACGGTCTGACAGTGTCCCTGGTAGATGGCGTCGGCGGAGCGGAGCCGGCTGACGTTCTTGTCGACGAGAAGCACCTCGGCCTGCATGCCGAGCGCGATCGCGGCGGCGTTCATGCCGGACACGCCCGCGCCAAGCACCACGACCTTGGCGGCGTACACGCCGGAGACGCCGCCCATCAGGACGCCGCGCCCGCCGCCGTCGCGCTGCAGGTGGTGGGCGCCGACCTGGGGCGCCATCCGGCCTGCCACCTCGGACATCGGCGCCAGCAGCGGCAGCGACCCGTCGGCCAGCTGGACGGTCTCGTAGGCGATCGCCGTGATCCCCGAGTCGAGCAGCGCGTCGGTGCACTCCCGGGACGCCGCAAGGTGCAGGTAGGTGAACAGGACCTGGCCCTTGCGCAGCCGGTGGTATTCCTCGGGCACGGGCTCCTTGACCTTGAGGATCAGGTCGCCGGTCTGCCACACCTCGTCGGCGTCCGGCAGGATCGTCGCCCCGGCGGCCGCGAAGTCATCGTCGGGAATCAGCGACCCCGCCCCCGCTTCCTTCTGGACGAACACCTCGTGCCCGGAACGGACGAGCTCGTGCACGCCGGCCGGCGTGATCGCAACGCGGTACTCGTGGTTCTTGAGTTCCTTGGGAATGCCGACCTTCATGCCATCCAGTCCTTCCTGGTCATGTGGCCTCCCCGACCCCTTCGTCGGGCAGGTCCACTCCGGGCACGCCGGTATGTTGCACCTCAGCGCTCGGGGGAGTCCGCGTCCCGCAGTGCGGTGAAGCCGCCCTCACACGCCGCATACGCGGCCAAGATACCTACGGCCGTGACGCCGTTGTGCAGCTCACCAGCAAGCACGCGGCGAACGGCCTCCGCCAGCGGCAGCCACGCCAGCGTCAGGTGAGCTTCCTCGTGCTCGCGCACGTACGAGCGCTCGGCCTCGGGAACCTCGGCCAGGCCGCGGGCGAGGAAGATCCTGAGCCGCTCGGTGCTGATGCCCGGCGTCGAGAACGTGTCGGTCAGCACCCGCCACTGCCCGGCCCGGTACCCGGCCTCCTCGACCAGCTCCCGCTCGGCGGTCAGCCGCAGCGGCTCGCCGGCGACGTCGCGCAGGCCGGCCGGGATCTCCCAGAGCAGCCGCCCGACCGGGTGCCGGTACTGGCGGATCAGCAGTACCCGCTCGGCGGCGTCCAGGGCCACTACGGCCACCGCGCCCGGATGCTCGAGGATGTCGCGGCCCACCACCTCGCCGTCGGGCATGCGCACCGTGTCCCGGCGCAGCCGCACGAGGCTCCCCTGGCCGAGGAGCTCCGACGAGGTGACCGGCCATCGCTCGGCGCTGTCGCGGATGTCCAGCTCCTCCGCTGCCCCCGTGGCGCTGTCGCTTCCGCTCATCACGCGCTCGCGGCGGCCCGGCGGCCGACCGCCGCGAGCGGGTCGCCGGCGGGCACGGCGCGGGAGCGCTCCAGCGCGGCGGCGACGAGCCCGCTGAACAGCGGGTGCGGCCGGGTGGGCCGGGACAGGAACTCCGGGTGCGCCTGGGTCGCCACGAAGAACGGATGCATGCTGCGCGGCAGCTCGACGAACTCCACGAGCAGCCCGTCGGGCGACAGGCCGGAGCAGACCAGGCCGGCGCGCTCCAGGATCTCGCGGTAGGCGTTGTTGACCTCGTACCGGTGCCGGTGCCGCTCCTGGACGACGTCCGTGCCGTACAGCTCGCGGACCAGGCTCCCTTCGGCGAGCACCGCCGGGTACAGGCCCAGCCGCATGGTGCCGCCCATGTCCCGCTCACCGGCCACGACGTCCCGCTGGGCCGCCATCGTGGCGATCACCGGGTGCGGCGCGCCGGGATCGAACTCGGCGCTGTTGGCCCCGTCCAGCCCGGCCAGGTCGCGCCCGACCTCGATCGCCATGCACTGCAGGCCGAGGCAGAGCCCGAGCAGCGGGATGCCATGCGTCCTGGCATGCCGCACGGCCCCGATCTTCCCCTCGATCCCGCGCACGCCGAATCCCCCGGGCACCAGCACCCCGTCCGCCCCGTCGAGCTGCCGGGCGGCCCCCTCCGGGGTCTGGCACTCGTCGCTGGGCACCCAGCGGATGTTGACCCGGCAGTCGTTGCCGAACCCGCCTGCCCGCAGCGCCTCGGCGGGCGACAGGTAGGCGTCGTGCAGGTCCACGTACTTGCCGACCAGCGCGATCGTGACGCTGCGGGCCGGGCGGTGCACCCGGCGCAGCAGCTCGTCCCAGTCGCTCCAGTCCACGTCACGGAACGGGAGGCCGAGCCGGCGCACCACATAGGCGTCCAGGCCCTCGGAATGCAGCACCTTGGGGATGTCGTAGATCGACAGCGCGTCGACCGCGGACACCACCGCCTCCTCGTCCACGTCGCACATGAGGCTGATCTTGCGCTTGAGCCCGCCGCTGATCGGCCGGTCGGAGCGGCAGACGATCGCGTCGGGCTGGATGCCGATGCTGCGCAGCGCGGCCACCGAGTGCTGCGTGGGCTTGGTCTTCAGCTCGCCCGACGGCCCGATGTAGGGCAGCAGGGAGACGTGCAGGAAGAAGCAGCGATCCCGGCCGATCTCGTGCCGGATCTGCCGGATCGCCTCCAGGAACGGCTGTGACTCGATGTCGCCCACCGTGCCGCCGACCTCGGTGATGACCACGTCCACCTCGGGGCCGCCCATGTCGATGATGCGCGACTTGATCTCGTTGGTGATGTGCGGGATTACCTGCACCGTGTCGCCCAGGTAGTCGCCGTGCCGCTCCTTGGCGATCACGCTGGAGTAGATCTGCCCGGTGGTGACGTTCGCCGAGCCCGGCAGCCGGGTGTCAAGGAAGCGCTCGTAGTGCCCGACGTCAAGATCGGTCTCGGTGCCGTCGTCGGTGACGAACACCTCGCCGTGCTGGAACGGGTTCATGGTGCCCGGGTCGACGTTGAGGTACGGGTCCAGTTTCTGCATGTTGACCCGGAGCCCGCGCAGCTTCAGCAGGCGGCCGAGGCTGGAGGCCGTCAGGCCCTTGCCGAGGCTGGATGCCACGCCCCCGGTGACGAAGAGATGCCTGGTAGAGACGGGCCGTGATGAACGAGGTGCCGTGCCCAAGTAAGGCTCCCGTGGTCGCTGTCCTGCGGCAAATCCGCCGGTCCACGGGGTCTCAGGATATCAGCCCGGCCGCCCCAGACCGGGCATCAACACCGAACGCACTCCGGAGGGACGGGCCCTGAGCTGGACCAAGTCTCGCGGAGCGGTTTTGGCTCCGCGGCGGGGGGTTGAAGGGGGGTCGTCCCCCCTAGGGCTAACACTGCGTTAGACCGGAGTGATCGCGCGGGAGCGATCCGGCGCCGCCTCGCCGTCAACTCCGGCGAGGGTTTGCTCGCCGGCCTCGCCGAAACGCGCCAGGGCCACGGCGCTGGCCACCGCGAGGATGAACCCGCTCACCGCCACGCCGGTCAGTCCGTGCCGCGTGGTGTCCCCGAGAAACACGACGCCCACGATGGCGGGCGGCACGGTCTCCACCAGGACCACGGCCGCGGTGGCCACGGTCACGCTGCCGCCCTCGAGGGCGGTTGCGTAGAGCATGAACGACACGATCCCCGCCGCAGCCAGGGTGTACGCGGCCGGACTGTGCACCAGCTGCGTCACGGAGAAGCCGGGCAGGATCCTGGCCGAGACCGCGAGCACCGCGTACCCCAGGCCCGCGCACGCCCCGAGCAGCGGGGTCCGGGCCGGGCCGTGCAGCCTGGCCGCGGCCATCCCGGCCAGCGCGACGACGGCCACGGTCACCATCAGGGCGATCTGGAACGGCGGGTCGACGTCGGCCGCGCCCTCGGCCCCGGCCGAGGTGCCGAGCAGCCCCACCCCGACGATCACCCCGGTGACCGCCAGCCATTCGGCCAGCCTGAGCCGGACCTGCATCAGCCATGCCGCGAACACCGCGGTGACCGCGAGGTTGGACGCGATCACGGCCTGCACCGCGAACAGCGGCAGCCGCCGCAGCGCCACGAGCTGCGCCAGGAACCCGATGATGTCGATGCCGAGGCTGGCCACGAAGCGCCACTGGCCGAGCAGCCGGACGATCAGGCCGGGGTCGACCCGGCCCGCGGCCGGGCTCCCGTCCCGGATCCGCGCGGGCCGGCGGCTCGCCGAACGGACCGCCATGGCCTGCATGACCGCGGCGATCCCGTAGCAGAAGGCCGAAATGAGCGCGGCGACCAGGCTCGCCAGCATGATTACGACCCTACACGCCGCTCCCCCGGCTCTCGGGGGAATAATAACGGTCTAGTAACGCCCGTAACCGGCGGGCAGCGTCCCCGGCCCGCTCCGGCGCCAGGGCCCGGCGGCCGCGCCGGGTCCCGGCCCCCGGGCCAGCTCAGCCGCCGACGGCCAGCCGCTCGGCGACGGCGGCGCGTGCCGACGAAGCGCTGGTGAACTGCACGGACTGCAGGCCCAGGGCGGCCGCGGCGGCCACGTTCTCGCTGCGGTCGTCGACGAAGATGACCTCGCCGGCCCTGGCCCCCATCCTGGCCAGCGCCCGGCCGTAGCACTCGGGATCCGGTTTCGCGGACTTCAGCTCACAGCTGAAAATCAGATGTCCGAAATGCGCGGCGACGCGCAGCCCGCTGATCGCCTCGGCGAGCTCGTCGGGGGCGTTGGACAGCAGCGCGAGGGGGTGTCCCGCCGCGGCGAGGTCCTCGATCAGCGCCACGGTCCCGGTCTGCAGCCGCAGCCAGGCGGCCCGGTCCAGCCGCGTGAGCTCGGAGATCTTGGCATCGCTGAAGCCGCGTCCCAGGCGGGCGCCGACGTGCCGCCAGTAACCGGCGGCGTCCAGCTCGGCGAGGTCGTAGGCGCGCCGCCAGTGCCAGTACGCGTCCAGCAGGTCCGCGACCCCGGCGCCGGCGGCTCCGGCCAGCAGCGCCAGGTCCTGCTCCGTGGGCGGGTGCGAGACAACGCCCCCGTAGTCGAACATCACCCAGGTCACGCGCACCCTCCCGGGGCGGATCGCTCAGGGACGGCTACCGGTGAGCACCGGCGGCGTTTTCACGCCGAGCGCCGTGGACAGCACCCGCCAGAACCCTTCCGAGGTGACCCGGCGGTCCGGGCCGACTCCGGTGACCGCCTGGCAGCCGGTCGAGTCGATGGTAACCAGCGGGAGCGGCCTGCTGCCCACGCTGAAGCGAAGTGTATAGGCGGTCCCCAGCAGCAGCGCCGGGCAGTGGTACACGCCGGGCGGCGTGACTGGCAGCGCGCACAGCGCCTTGATCACGTCCCGGATCAGGGCCCGGTTCGTGACCGTGACCATGTTGGGGAACGCCGGCTCCAGCTCAGGCACCTTGAACCCGTGACTGCGGACGACTTCCAGGCGGGTGACCGCCGCCGCCTCCCGGCACAGGGCGGGCTGCGGGAAGCGTGCGCTCGCCGGAGCCGGCGAGTGCTGGGCCCCCGGGGAGGTATGTCCCGATCCGGCGGGCGAGCCGGCCGCGCGAACGCTGCCGCAGGCGGCTAGCACCATCACGCCCAGGGCGGCGGCGCACACGGGCGCCCAGCTGCCGTGCGAACGCTTGCTGATCGCGGGGTTCCCCCGCGGCCACAACGACCCATGCATGGCTGCCTCTCACTGTCTGCCGGAGCGTGCGCGCCGGCTTCGCCGCCGCGCGGCCGCTATCCCTGGCCCGCTCTCGCAGGGCCACGACCATTGGACGGCCCCATCGGCCAGCCGGTTCCCCCGGGCGGGAAGGGGGGCGGGCGGGGAGGGACAGCCACCCCTACACGCCGGCCGCCTGCATCCCGCGCAGCTCGTGCTTCAGCTCCTTGATCTCGTCGCGGAGCCGCGCGGCGATCTCGAACTGCAGCTCGGCGGCGGCGGTGTGCATCTGGTCGGTGAGCTCGGTGATGAGGGCGACCAGGTCCTCGCGCGCAGGGCCGCCGGTGGTGGGCCTGTCGCCCTGGCCCGCTCCCGCCGCGGCCGCCCTGGCGCGCGAGGAGACGCCGGGCACGGGCGCCTTGCCCCGGCTCTGCTGGCGTCCCGACCCGCCGAGCAGCTTCTCGGTGTCCGCGTCCTCGCGGGCCAGCTGGTCGAGGATGTCGGCGATCCGCTTGCGCAGCGGCTGCGGGTCGAGGCCGCGCTCGGTGTTGTAAGCGACCTGCTTGGCGCGGCGCCGGTTGGTCTCGTCGATCGCCCGCTGCATCGAGGGGGTGACCTTGTCGGCGTACATGTGCACCTGGCCCGAGACGTTCCGCGCCGCGCGCCCGATCGTCTGGATCAGCGACGTCCCCGAGCGCAGGAACCCCTCCTTGTCCGCGTCCAGGATCGAGACCAGCGACACCTCGGGCAGGTCCAGCCCCTCGCGGAGCAGGTTGATTCCGACGAGAACGTCGTACTCGCCGAGGCGCAGCTCGCGCAGCAGCTCGACCCGGCGCAGCGTGTCCACCTCGCTGTGCAGGTACCTGGCCCTGATGCCCAGCTCGAGTAGGTAGTCGGTGAGATCCTCGGCCATCTTCTTGGTGAGCGTGGTCACCAGCACGCGCTCGTTGCGCTCGGCCCGCTCCCTGATCTCGTGCACGAGGTCGTCGATCTGGCCCTTGGTCGGCTTGATGATCACCTCGGGATCGATGAGCCCGGTCGGCCGGATCACCTGCTCGGTGACCTCGCCGCGCACCCGCTGCAGCTCGTACGGGCCGGGGGTGGCCGACAGGTACAGCGTCTGGCCGATCCGGTCGCCGAACTCCTCCCAGGTGAGCGGGCGGTTGTCGATCGCGCTCGGCAGCCGGAACCCGTGCTCGACCAGAACCCGCTTCCTGGAGACGTCGCCCTCGTACATCGCGCCGATCTGCGGGACCGTGTTGTGCGACTCGTCGATGACCAGCAGGAAGTCCTCGGGGAAGTAATCGAGCAGCGTGTTCGGCGGGCTGCCGGCCTCGCGGCCGTCGATGTGCCGCGAGTAGTTCTCGATCCCCGCGCAGCTGCCCACCTGCCGCAGCATCTCGATGTCGTAGGTGGTGCGCATCCGCAGCCGCTGCACCTCCAGCAGCTTGCCGGCCCGCTCGAGCTCCGCGAGCCGCTCCTCGAGCTCGGCCTCGATGCCCGCGATGGCCCGCTCCATCCGCTCCGGGCCGGCGACGTAGTGCGTGGCCGGGAAGATGTACAGCTCGTCGTCCTCGCTGATCACCTCGCCGGTCAGCGGGTGCAGCGTCATCAGCCGCTCGATCTGGTCGCCGAACATCTCGATCCGCACGGCGAGCTCCTCGTAGACGGGGATCACCTCGATGGTGTCGCCCCGGACCCGGAACGTGCCGCGGGTGAACGACAGGTCGTTGCGGTTGTACTGCATGCCGACGAGCCTGCGCAGCAGGGAGTCGAGCTCGATGGTGTCGCCCACGGTCAGCTTCACCATCCGGTCCACGTACTCCTGCGGCGTGCCCAGGCCGTAGATGCAGGACACCGACGCGACGACGATCGTGTCCCGCCGGGTAAGCAGCGAGTTGGTCGCGGAGTGCCGCAGCCGGTCCACCTCGTCGTTGATCGAGGAGTCCTTCTCGATGTAGGTGTCGGTCTGCGGTACGTAGGCCTCCGGCTGGTAGTAGTCGTAGTAAGAGACGAAGTACTCGACCGCGTTCCTGGGCAGCATCTCGCGGAGCTCGTTGGCGAACTGCGCGGCCAGGGTCTTGTTCGGCAGCATGACCAGGACCGGCCGCTGCAGCCGCTCCGCCAGCCAGGCGACCGTGGCGGTCTTGCCGGTTCCGGTGGCGCCGAGCAGCACGGTGTCCTCCGCGCCGGACTGGATCCGCTTCTGCATCTCGGCGATCGCCTGCGGCTGGTCCCCGGCCGGCACCATGTCGGTCACGACCTCGAAGGGGGCAACGCTCCGCTGCAGATCAGTTACCGGGCGCATGACTCCTCCTCCTAACCCGACGCAGGGGACAGCAACAGCCAACCTGCCACGCTAACAATGTAGGCCGCCCCGCCGACATTCCCGCCGGGCCCGCCGTCGCTATGCCGCCGCGCGGCGGCGCAGCTCCGCCCACAGGTCGCCGACCTGCCGGTCCAGCTCGGCCAGCGAGCCCGAGTTGTCGATCACTATGCCGGCGATCGCCAGCCGCTGCTCCCGGCTCGCCTGGGCGGCCATGCGCGCCTGGGCCTGCTCCCGGGTCATGCCGCGGTACCGGACCAGGCGCTCGACCTGGATCCGCGGCGGCACGTCGACGACCACGACGAGGTCGTAGCCGCCGGCCAGGCCGTTCTCCGCGATCAGCGGGACGTCGTGCACCACGATCGCGCCCGGCCCGGCCCCCCGCTCCAGCTCGGCCATCCGCGCGCCGACCCGAGGATGAACGATCGCGTTCAGCTTCCCCCGCAGTTCCGGATCGGCAAAGACGATATCCCCGAGCGCGGGCCTGTCCAGCTCCCCATCCGCCCGGAGAATCTCTTTCCCGAACGCCTCGACCACCTCGGCCAGCCCGTCTGTGCCGGGCGCCACCACCTCGCGCGCGATGGCGTCCGCGTCGATCACCACCGCCCCCTGAGCGGCCAGCCGCCTGGACACCTCGCTCTTCCCCGACCCGATCCCCCCGGTCAGTCCGACCCGCAGCACACCCCGAGCCTAAGCGCAGCCCACCCCGACCGTAACCAACCCACCCGATCTGGACGCAAGTGCCACACCAACCACC
>DASYXX010000850.1:0-5091 GCA_035934395.1 Streptosporangiaceae bacterium | reverse complement strand
CGTTGCCGGTTCTGCGGTGTTTGCGGGGGGATCGCCAAGATCTTCGGTCATTTAGTGCTGCGATCACGACACCAGATGACCAAAGATGGGCGCGCGGCCTCCCGCGGCGGGCGGGGCGCGCGTGAGGTATCGGGGCAGAGCGCCACATTACGGAAAGGCGCTGACGGCACGCCGTAATCTCACGTTGTTTCGGAGCGCTCACCTATTGGGGTCGATGGCCCATCAACGACACTCGCTTCCGGGCGCCGCGTGAGGAGCGTGCTCGATGGCCCCCGGGCGCTCTGAGCGCGCGTGACGGACGCGCTCTAAGATGCCCGCATGCGCTTCAGCATCTGGCCGTCGCCGGCCCGGTCATGGGATCACATCCGCGAGCTCGCCGCCCACTGCGAGCAGACCGGCTGGGACGGCGTCTACTTCGCCGATCACTTCATGCCGAACGGTCCGGGTTCGGCCCCGCTCGACGGCAACACCCTGGAGTGCTGGTCGGTCATTGCCGCGCTCGCCGCGCTGGTCCCGCGGGTGCGGCTCGCCCCCCTGGTCAGCAGCGTGACCTACCGGCATCCCGCGGTCCTGGCCAAGATCGCGGCAGCGGTCGACCAGGTGAGCCACGGGCGCCTCACGCTCGGGATCGGGGCCGGCTGGCAGGAGAACGAGCACGCCGCGTACGGCATCGCACTCGGCACTGTGCGCGAGCGGATGGACCGGTTCGAGGAGGCGGCCCAGGTCCTGCACTCGCTGCTGCGCCAGCCCCGGACCAGCTTCTCCGGCCGGTATTTCCGGCTCGAGGATGCGCCCAACCAGCCCGCGCCGGTCCAGGACCGGCTGCCGTTGCTCGTCGGCGGCGGCGGCGAGCGGCGCACGCTGCGGGTCGCGGCCCGCTATGCCGACCAGTGGAACTCCTGGACCACGCCGGACGTGCTCGAGCACAAGGTCGCGGTCCTGCGCGCGCACTGCGAGCAGGTCGGCCGCGACCCGGGCGAGATCCACATCTCGACCCAGGCGCTGCTCTACCTGTCGACCGACGAGGAATGGCTCAAGGACAAGCGGCAGGCCGGCCCGGGACAGCCGGTGATCGCCGGGACGCCGGGCGAGGTCGCTGACGTCGTGGCCCGGTATCAGGAGGCCGGCGCGGACGAGCTCATCGTCCCGGATTTCACCCTCGGCTCCCTGGCCCGCGCGAAGGACACGGTCGACCTGTTCATGCGGGAAGTCGCGCCCGCCTTCCGCTGATCACGCTCCGGCGCGGGCCTGGTCCGGGCCTGGCATGGCCATGACTCGCATTCCGGCCTGTCCGCAAATGCTTGATCCGTTATCGTGCAGGATTTTCGCACGGTCGGGCAGGCCGCCGGTTTCATCCCTTTTTGACCGGATCGTGCGGCGGCGCGGCCTGGCAACCAAGATCAAGCAAGCCGACCTGGGGGCACGGTGCGACGGCGGTCAGCGCACTCGAACGCCGAGGACACAGGCTGCTGGGAATCGTGGGGCTTATGTGGCCCCCGGGAGTAATACGAGCCATATGATACCGCCCTTATAGGAAATCGAGGCCTTTTCCATAATTTTGGGGAACCGCGGCCCGCGCATGGTGCACCGTGGCTACCTGAAGCGCCCTGCGTGCGTGACAGCCGCCGGTGAGCGGCCCGGTGCCCTGAACCGCACCATCCCGTGCGCGTTGCCTGCGCCGTCGCTGACGGACGGCAGATTTCTACGGGCGGAAGCGAGCGCGCAAACGCGCGCCAACCTAAGGTTCGCCTTGTCCGCTGTTGAGGACTCTTCGCACCTGCAAACCCCCGACGACTCGCCCCCGCCGGAGCAGCCGCGGCCGCCGTCGCATCGCGGGCAGCGGTCGCGCCGGCCGCTGACCTCGAAGAGGGGCATCCTGGCGGCGCTCGCCGCCACCGTCCTGGTCCTGTCGCTCGCCGCGATGGTGGCATCCCACGCCGGGGCGTCCACGACGCCGAAGCGGCTGATCGCGCTGGAGTGGGCGGAGCAGCAAACCGGGAAGTGGTACTGCTGGGGCGGGACCGGCCCGTCGTGCTTTGACTGCTCGGGCATTGTCGTGGCCGCGTACCAGCACGCGGGGATCTCGCTGCCGCGGACCACGTACGAGATGCTGGCCAGCCCGCTGCTGCGGCGGATACCGGCGAGCGAGCGGCGCCGCGGCGACCTGGCGTTCTACGGCACCGGCCACGTGGAGTTCGTGACCATTCACGGCACGTTCGGCGCACTGCATACCGGGGCCCGCATCGGCTGGCATACACCGAACCAATGGTGGTTCCCGACGATGTACTTCAGAGTCGTCTGAGCCGTCACGGGTCCGGGCCGCGGCGAGCGGCCCGGACCCGGCGCCGTATCCCGGCCCTCACGCGTCATCGAGGGTCACGCCGTGGCCGTCCTCGAACCACCTCGCGATCGCCGTGTGGTCGGCGCCGGGGCCGAGCGTGGCCAGCGCCTGGCCCCACAGCTCGACCGTGCGGGCCGACAGCGGGACGTCCAGCGGAAGGATGACCTCGGTAAGGCCGCGCCGGACCAGGACCGCTGAGCCCTAGCCTTCCTGGCCGGCCGGCTCGCTGACGCGGTGTTCCCCGCTCGCCTCCGGGGCGCCTCGGAGGCACCCCCTTCCCTCGTCGCTCGCTCCTTCGTCGCTCGCTCCTCAGTCCAGGCGGCGCCGCGCCCCTACGGCTCGCTCACGCCTTTGGGCGCCCGCTGCTTCATGTAGCCGAACATGTAGCCCGCCACCCGCCGCATCTGGATTTCCTCGGCGCCCTCGGTAATGCGGTACCGGCGGTGATGCCGGTAGATGTGCTCGAACGGCTGGTGCCGCGAGTAGCCCAGGCCGCCGTGCACCTGCATGGCTCGGTCGGCGGCGTCACAGCACAGCCGGTTGGCGACGTAATTGCACATGGAGACCTTGTCGGACTGGGAGAACGGGCCGTAGGCATCCATGCCCCACGCGGTCTTGTGGATGAGCGCCCGGAGCATCTCGGCCTGCGTCTGCAGCTCGACCAGCGGGAACTGGATCGCCTGGTTGCTGGCGAGGGGCTTGCCGAACGGCGCCCTGACCTTGGCGTACGCCACCGAGCGGTCTATGCAGAACTGCGCGGCGCCGAGGCTGGACGCGGCCTGGCGGATGCGGTTCTCGTTGAAGAAATGTTGCACCACCGCCAGGCCGCGGCCCTCGCCGCCCAGGATCGCGGACTCTGGGACCCGCACGTCGGTAAGGGAGATGTGACCGTGGTCGGTCGGCATGTTGAACGTCCAGAGGTACTCCTCGACCTTGAACCCTGGTGTGCCGACCGGGACGAGGAACGCGGTGATGCCCTCGCCGCTGCCCGGCGGCCCGCTGGTCCTGGCGAAGATCAGGTCGTGGGAGGCGGCGTGCACGCCGGTGTTCCAGGTCTTCTCGCCGTTGATCACCCAGTCCGCCCCGTCCCGCGCCGCGCGGGTCTCCATGAACGTCGCGTCGCTGCCGTGCTCGGGCTCGGTGATGCCGAACGCGAACCCGCGTCGCCCGGCGGCGAGGTCCTCGACCCAGTCCTTTTTCTGCTCCTCGCTGCCGTAGTGCAGCATCAGCAGCAGCCCGACGTTGTTGCCGACGACCGCGTGCTCGTTCTGCAGGTCGCAGTGCAGGCCGAGGCCCTTGTGGGCCAGGTGCTCACGGATCACGGCCATGCCGAGGTTGGTGCCGTCCCGGCCGCCGTATGCCTTAGGGAACGCGTAACGGTAGTGGCCGGCCGCGTCGGCCCGGCGCCGGGCCTCGGCGAGCAGCGCCTCCCAGTCGCGGCTGGGCAGGCCGCCGCGGTCCCAGTCGGTCCTGGCGTCCTCGCGGCGGTGGTCGAAGAAGCGGATGTTGTCGTCGGCCAGCTCGAGCGGCCTTATCTCGCGCTCGATGAACTCGTCGAGCTCGTCCAGGTACTGCTGCAGGTCCTCGGGGAGGGTGAAGTCCACGTCCTCGTCTCCTTAGGCGTCTCATCCAGGCTGCGCGTCGTCGGGGACATCATCGATGCCGTCGCCGCCGGCCGCGGCAAGGTAGCGGTCCAGGAACTCGCGGTGGGCGGACAGGAACTCCGCGATCTCGGCCAGTATCGTGTCGGGGTACGCGGCGGCCTGCTCGATGGTGCCGCGGATCACCGGCGCGTAGATCTCGGTCCCGAGCTCCTCGGCGCGAGCGCTCATCCGCACCCGGGTGCGGCGCCGGTGAGCGGGATCGGGCTCGCGGCCGGCATAGCCGGCGGCCTCGAGCCGGTCGAGCACCGCGCTGGTGGCGCCGGTGGACATGCCCAGCGCCGCGGCCAGCTCGGTGGGTGAGATGGAGCCGGCCTGGCCGATGAGGTCGAGCGCGCGGAAGTCGGTGCGGTTGAGCCCGAACCGGTGCGCCCCGTACTGGTCGAGCCGGTCCTGGGCGGTGGACAGCGCCCGCAGCTCCCGCATCACGGCGCTGGCCAGGGGCCGCCGTGAGCCGCCAGACGAAGTTGACAACGGATCCACGGCCACAGTTTAGTTGTGCTCTAGATTCGAGCTGCTTGATAGTAGAGCTGCTTGATAGTAGAGCTGGCCGCCGGGGGAGGCGGACGCCGACGAGCTGAGGAGTGCCCCCGGGTGGATGCCCTGACAACGTTCGTGCTGCGTCATCGCCGCCTGGTCGCGGCGTGCTGGCTGGTGGCCCTGGCCGCCGGCGGCTTCGCGTCCGCGATCTTGAGTAAGCACCTGAGCCAGTCGTTCGAGATACCCGGAACGCCCAGCGACGCGGCGGACCGGGCGATCGTCGCGACCTATCACAGCGGCGGCTCGGAAGATCCGCTCGTGCCCGTGGTGCGGCTGCCGGCCGGGCTGAGCGCACGCCAGCCCGCCGTCACCGCCGGGCTGCGGGCCGGCTTCGCCGCCAGCTCCGCGGTCGGGGCGCGCGCCGGGCTGGCCAGCCTGGTGGTGTCGTTCGCCAGCACCGGCAGCGAGGCTGGTCCCGGCCCTGGTGTCGCTGTTCGGCCAGTGGAACTGGTGGCTTCCCGGGTGGGCCGCCAGGATCCTGCGGACGTCCCCGTCGCCGCTGCCCGGCCGGCGCTCCGGCCAGGCCGCCACCGGGCCGGCCATGCCCGA
>DASYXX010000817.1:0-9165 GCA_035934395.1 Streptosporangiaceae bacterium | reverse complement strand
GGCGGAGATCACCGCCGTGGCCCGGGTCCGGATCGCGGACCTGGCCGATCCCGCCAACCGGCTGACCGTCCGCTACCCGACCGGTCCCGGCGGGCCCGCGTTCCGCCTCCCCGGCATGTTCGTCTGGGGGTTCACCGCGATAATCGTGGACCGGCTGCTCGCGATCGGCGGCTGGGAGCGCCCCTGGGACAACGGCGTCGTGGAGGACCTGCCACCCGAGATCCTGCGGGCCGCGGCGGGGATAACCGGGAGTCCCTGAACGGGATGCGCGGTGCCGGGAAGCCTATACGGTTGGCACGTGCCGGGTGACTTGCTGGACCTGATCCTCATCGTGCTCGTCATCGCGTTCGGCGTGGCCGGCTACCGCCAGGGCTTCATCATCGGCGTGCTCAGCTTCGTCGGCTTCATCGGGGGCGGCGCGATAGGAGCCGCGTTCGGCCCGCGGATCGCCCGCTCGATCACGGCGAACCCAGCCTGGCAGGCCGTGGCGGCCATCGTGGTGGTCTTCGTGGCGGCCATGATCGGCCAGCTGATCGCGTCGGGCATCGGCGTCGCGATGCGGTCCCGGCTGACCTGGCGGCCGGCGACCGTGGTGGACGCGGTGGGCGGGGCCGGGGTCAGCGCGATCGCGGTGCTGCTGATCGCGTGGCTGATCGGATCGGCCGTGGCCTACGCCCCGTTCCCCGTCATCTCCCGCCAGGTGAACAACTCCGCGGTGCTGCGCGTGATTGACCGGCTGATGCCGCAGGCCGCGAACGTCTGGTTCTCCGACTTCCGCAGCCTGCTGGCCAGCGGCCCGTACGCCCAGGTCTTCGGCGCGCTCGGCGCCGAGGGCGCGCTGAACCTGCCGCCGCCGGACACGACGGTCCTCGGCTCCGCCGGGCTGGCCGCCGCCCGGGCCAGCATCGTGAAGGTCGAGGGGATCGCGCCGAGCTGCTCGCACCGGATCGAGGGGTCGGGCTTCGTGTACGCGCGCGGCCACGTGATCACCAACGCGCACGTGGTGGCCGGCGTGACCGAGCAGCAAGAGGTCATCACCGCCGGGGGCGTCGCGTTTTCCGCGCGCGTGGTGCTCTACGACCCCAGGCGGGACATCGCCGTCCTCTACGTGCCCGGCCTCGGCGCGACACCGCTGCGGTTCGCTGGCCCGGCGCCGATCCGCGCCGACGCGATCGTGGCGGGCTATCCGCTGGACGGCCCGTTCACGGCGGTGGCCGCGCGCGTCGGCCCCTCCCAGAACGCCACCAGCCCGGACATCTACCAGTCGACCCAGGTCACCCGCCAGATCTACTCGATCTACGCGGACGTCAAGCCTGGCAACTCCGGTGGCCCGCTGCTCACCAGGCAGGGGACGGTCGACGGCGTGGTGTTCGCCGCGGCGATCTCGGTGCCGCACACCGGGTACGCGCTGACCGCGAACGAGGTGGCCTCCGACGCCACGGCCGGTGCGGACGCCACCGTGCCCACGTCCACCGAGAGTTGCGACTGAGCCGCGAGCGAGGGACCGCCCGGACGAGGGTGGTCGACGGGCCACCGATCCCCGTAGAGGCTGGTGAACGGCCCATCCATGACATTCGCGCATCGGGCCGGGTGCCTGGCGCGCCGGGTGGTCGGCGCTACGTGTCCGCCCGGAGCCTTGGCCAGGATGTCGCCGAGGTCGCGGCGGCCGGGCCGTCCCGCTCGATGCGACCGGCCAGGTCCGCGGCGAAGCGGGCGACCGCCTCCGCCGCGATCCCGTGCGGGGCCGAGCCCGCGTAGCCGGCCATGCGCAGTCCGCCCCGGCGCAGCAGGGCCGCCGCGCCGCGGGCGTTGCCCCGCTGCGCGTGCGTCAGGCCCACCGCGACCTGCGCGAGCCCCTGCCACAGGTCGCGCTCGGCGGGCGGGGCGGCCTTCCAGGACGCCTCGAGGACCTCGTGGGCCCGGAACGCCCGGCCTGAGTCGATCAGGCGCTGGGCCTCCGCCAGCGCCTGATCGGGGGGCAGGGCCTGCTCCTCGGGGGGCGGGGACTCACCCGAGGCGTCGCGCCGCAGCGGCCGGCCGAGCTCGTCGCGCGGGCGGGCGTTGCGGGGACGGCCCGCCGCGTCCCGGTCCCGGCTCGGTGCCGAAGGGGGTGTCATCCGCCGCGCCGGCTCACTCTGGCGGGGCTGCCCGCGCCATGTGGCGTTATAGATGGTCTTTTCATCTTTCGGGCTCCGGGTCGGCCAGCCACGCGCGGAGCTCGGCGTCGAACCGCTCGGGCACCTCCTCGTGGGGGAAGTGCCCGGCCCCGTCGATCAGGCGCCACCGGTACGGCGCCTCGACGTACCGGCCCGAGCCCCGGGCCGCGCTGGGCAGCACGCAGCTGTCCAGCGCGCCGTGCAGGTGCAGCGTCGGGGCCTGCACCGGCACCCGCATCCGGCGCGCGTAGCGGAACCCGTCGGGGCGCAGCCTCGACCTCATGAACCAGCGGTGGTACTCAAGCGCCGAGTGGGCGACCGAGGGCAGGGCCATCGCGGCGCGGTAGTTGCGTTCGGTCTCCTGGTCCGGCCAGCCGGGGCCGGACCACTGGCTGAGCATGCGGCCCACCCGCCGGGCGGCGCCCTTCAGCAGCTGCCGCTCCGGCAGCAGCGGGAGCTGGAACCTCAGCGCGTAGCCGCTGCTCCGGCCCTGGCCGAGCGGGTCGGACCAGACCGCCGTGCGCAGCCGGAGCGGATGCGGCACCGAGACCACGGCCAGGCGCCGCACGCACTTGGGGAAGTAGGCGGCCATGGTCCAGGCGATCAGCCCGCCCCAGTCGTGCCCGACCACCACGGCGTTCGCCTCGCCCAGCGCGCGGACCAGGCCGGCCGCGTCGGAGGCGGCGGTGGGCAGGTCATAGCCTCGCGGCGGCTTGTCGCTGCCGCCGTACCCGCGCAGGTCGACCGCGACCGCGCGGAAGCCCGCGCCCTTGAGGGACGCCAGCTGCTCGCGCCAGGTCCACCAGAACTCGGGAAAGCCGTGCAGCAGCAGCACCAGCGGCCCGTCGCCGCTCTCGGCGACGTGGAACCGGGTGCCGTTGGCGCTGACCGACCGGTGCGACCAGGGCCCGTCGATGTAGATCGGCGCGTCGCGCCCGGTCACCTGGTCATCCCGCCTGTTCTGCTGATCCGCATGTGGCTGGTCACTGGTCCTCGGCCGCGGCCTTGACCGCGGCCGTGTCATCTCGCTTGAGCAGCGCGAGGTCGTCCTGGACCGTGCGGCGGGTCTTCCGCAGGCCGCTGAGCTTGCGGAATCTCGTGCGCCCGATCAGGATCGCCACAACCGCCACGAAGGCGCAGGTTCCCGCGGTGCAGAAAAACCCGGCGTAGAGCGGTATGGCCAGCGCGGCGCTCAGGCCATACGCGTAGCCGAAGCCGGCGAAAATCAGGATCAGGCAGCCGACGAACGCCGCCATCCCCACCAGAGCCCCGCCGATCCCGAGCCTGATGGCGTCCTTCCTGAGTTCCAGTTTGGCCAGCTCGATCTCGCTCTTGAGCAGCAGGGAAACGTCGCTGATCGCCTGTGATACCAGGGTGCCGAGAGACTGGTCGCGGGCGCCGCCCGGTCGTTGCTTGACTGCGGGTTCAGCCATCAGTGCTCTCTCCCCTTCTCGCGCTGTCGTAACAAGTCTCGCTCATGCCCTATTGCGGCGGCCGCACCGCATCCAGTCTGGCGGGTCGCGGGCGCGAAAAAGGCACGAATGGCCGGGCCACAGCCGGATTCCCGGAATCGTCCCGAGAAGCGTCATCAGCGCGGAGCGATGGCACGACGCTGACCCGAGGACGGAGGAAGGCTCGCCGGATTCCCGCGATCCCCCGGATCTCGCCGGATTGCCGGCATCGCACCGGATCAGCCGCCGGCGATTGCCTGACCGGAGGGGGCGTGGTGAGCCAGCCGATCGCGTCCTGTGGCTGACAAGGAAACGGCGCCCCATGCGGGGCGCCGCCGCCTGCCACGCCAAGTCCGGGTTACCAAGCGTGCACCTTCATCTGCCGAGTAGGCCTTGACCGCTCGGCACGCCTCCCGCGGCTGGTCGCGCGTGGGTACACCGGGTTGTCGTGCACGGACCCTCGTCCGTTCACCACCTTTCTACGACGGATCCGCAACCTTGTGAACCCCTGAGCTTCACCGATTCGTGATGTCGATCAGTTCGGGTGTTCACATGTCCCGAGCGGCCGGGCGGGTGAGCGAGCCGGAGGGCCTCAAGGGCGCCCCGTAGGCGAGCCCGGGAGCACGCGCACCGGCGACGTGGCCTGCGGGTGAGACTTCCGTGCCGGCAGGCTCGGGCGGGCTTGCCCTATCGCCGCGGTCAGCGGGGGATCGCGCGCCGAACGCGAGCACCGGCCAGTGCCGCTGGACGGCGATCTTCCTGAGCGCGCGGTCGGGATTGACTACCCGGGGGTGGCCCACGACCTCAAGCATCGGCAGGTCGGTGACCGAGTCGCTGTAGGCGTAGCAGTCACGGAGCCGGTAGCCGCGCCGGGCCGCAAGCTCCCGCACCCGGCTGGCCTTCGCCTCGCCGTAGGCCCAGAACTCCATCTGGCCGGTGTAGCGGCCGTCGGCGACCTCCATCCGGGTGGCGATGACCTCGGACGCGCCGAGCAGGTCGCCGATCGGCCCGACCATCTCCTGGCCCGACGTGCTCACGATGATGACGTCCTGCCCGGCCCTGCCGTGCGCGGCGATCAGCCGGCGGGCGTCGGCGTACACCAGCGGCCCGATGGTCTCGTCCAGGTGCCGGCGGACGATGTCGGTGACCCGGTCGACCGGCCAGCCCCGGCACAGGTCGCCGACCGCGGCGCGGATCCGCTCCATCCGATGGTGGTCGGCCCCGCCGAACCGGTAGACCAGCTGCGCATAGGCGGTGCGAAGCGCCTCGGCGCGGGTGATCAGGCCATGCCGGTAGAACGATGGGCCGAACGCCAGGGTGCTCGAGCGGCTGATGATCGTCTTGTCTAGATCGAAGAATGCGGCCACAAATGTCTCATTGCTTCTGGCGGAACTGCCCACGATCCGGCAGCATAGGGGAATACAACGAGTTCTAAGTGGCCTGCGCATGACCGGCTGGTAACTTTGGCTCACTACCCGTAGGCTTTCATGGGTGACGGCACCGGCTCTGCCCCCCCGGGGCCGGACCGCACGGCGACCCCCGTCTCTCCCCCCCGGACGGGGGTCGCCTCATGTTCAGGAACTGCGGGCCAGTACGGCACGCACTTGCGCCGGAGTTATGCCGGGGAGTGACCTGCGGGCTCGCACAGCAGGCACTCCAGCAGGGTGACGGCGCCCGCCTTGGACAGCGGCTGGTTGCCGTTGCCGCACTTGGGCGACTGGATGCAGGAGGGGCAGCCCGCGGCGCACTCGCAGGACGCAATTGCCTGGGCGGTGGCGCGCAGCCAGTCGCGCGCCGCGCGGAAGCCGCGCTCGGCGAAGCCGGCGCCGCCGTCGTGCCCGTCGTAGACGAAGACCGTCAGCCGGCCGGTCGCCGGGTGCAGGTCGGCCGAGACGCCTCCGACGTCCCAGCGGTCGCAGGCGGCCACAAGCGGCAGGAGGCCGATCGATGCGTGCTCGGCGGCGTGCGCGGCGCCGGCGAGGTCGACGCCCGCGCTGGCCAGCCCGGCGCGCTGCTCCGGCGAGATCGTCCACCACACGGCCCTGGTGCGCAGCGTGCGCGGCGGAAGGTCAAGAGCCTCGACACCGAACGGCTGCCCGGTGTCAAGCCTCCGCTTGGCGAAGGAGACTACCTGCCGGGTCACAAGGACGTCACCGAAACCGACCTCGGCCTCGCCCCAGGCGACCTGGCGCACCGTCGCGGCTACCTCGACCCTGGTCAGCTCCCGGGCCGACGTGGCGTAGCCGGGGTCGCCGGCCTCGACCAGCGCCACGCAGTCGTCGAGGTCCAGCTTGGTGACCAGGTACATCTCGCCCTGGTGCGGGTAGACCGCGCCGGTGTGCGCCAGCACGTGCGCGGACGGCTCGTCCACGGTGCCGACCAGCCGGCCGGTCGACTCCTCCACGATGCGCACCGGGGCGCCGCCGGTGCCGCGCAGGCCGGCCTGGTGGGCGCGGCCGTTGCGGGTCCAGCACCAGATGGTCCCGGCGTCGCCCTTGCGGGGCCGGAGCATGCCCTGGCGGCTCAGGTCGTCGGCGACCGCCGCCGCGGCCGGCCCGAACAGGGCGATGTCCGCCTCGGTCAGCGGGAGCTCGGCCGCTGCCGCGCACAGGTGCGGTGCCAGCACGTACGGGTTGCCCGGGTCGAGGACCGTCGCCTCGACCGGCCGGTTCAGCAGCGCCTCGGGATGGTGTACCAGGTAGGTGTCCAGCGGGTCGTCGCGCGCGATCAGGATCGCCACCGCGCCGCGGCCCTCGCGGCCCGCGCGCCCGGCCTGCTGCCACAGGGCGGCCCGCGTCCCGGGCCAGCCGGCGATCAGCACGGCGTCCAGCCCGCCGATGTTGACCCCGAGCTCGAGCGCGGTCGTCGCGGCCAGGCCGGTGATCCTGCCCGCCAGCAGCGCCTCCTCCAGGGCGCGCCGGTCCTCGGGCAGATAGCCGGACCGGTAGGCGGCCACCTGGTCGGCGAGGCCGGCGGCGCCGGCCTCGGTCAGGTTCCGCCGGGCGACCATCGCGACCGTCTCGGCGCCGCGCCGGGACCTGACGAACGCCAGCGCGGGAACGCCCCCGCCCACCAGGTCCGCGAGCAGGCCCGCGGCCTCGGTCGTGGCGGTGCGGCGTACCGGCGCGCCGGCCTCGCCGCGCAGCGCGGTGAGCGGCGGCTCCCACAGCGCGAACGTGAGCGGTCCCCGCGGGGCGGAGTCCGCGGTGACCGCCACCGCGTCCAGGCCTGTGAGCAGCCGGGCGCAGGTTTCCGGCTCGCTGATCGTGGCCGAGGCGAGCACGAACACCGGGGGAGGGCGCAGCGTTCGCGAGCCGTGATGCGCGGCGACCCGCCGGAGCCTGCGCAGGACCTGGGCGACGTGCGACCCGAACACGCCACGGTAGGTGTGGCACTCGTCGACGATCACGAACGCGAGCCGGCGGAAGAAGCCATCCCAGCGGGCGTGCCGCGGGAGCAGCGAGTGGTGCAGCATGTCCGGCGTCGTGAGCAGGTAGCTGGCGTGCGCCCGCGCCCAGTCCCGCTCGGCGAACGGCGTGTCGCCGTCCACCACCGCCGGGCGCACCCCCGGGATGCCGAGCGAGGCCACCATCCGCAGCTGGTCGGCGGCCAGCGCCCGGGTCGGCGCCAGGTACAGCGCGGTGCCGCCGTCGAGGACCCGGGTCAGCGCAGGTAGCAGGTAGCCCAGCGACTTGCCCGATGCGGGAGATGTGGAAATGATCACGTTCCGCCCCGCGGCCGCGTGGTCGGCCGCCGCCGCCTGGTGCGCCCAGGGACCGGGCACCCCGGCCGCCTCGAACGCCTTGGTGACCTCGGGGGGCGCCCAGTCGGGCCACGCCACGCGGCGACCTTCTGCGGCGGGGACGTGCTCCAGGTGGGTAAGCCTCCCCGACCGGGCGCCCGCGCTCAGGATCGCGCCGGCACGCGGGGGGATCGGGAGCTCGTGGTGGGCGAGCAGCGGCACCGTAGGCATAGGGTTTCAGTGTGTCATGAGAGGGGGGGAGTGCCTCGAACACCGATCTGGTATAGACATGACCTCAGAGCGTGATTGAATGCGCGCGGGAAGACAGCGCGACCGGGCGTCTCCCCGGGCCGCACGCTCAGACCCTTGACCGCATGGCGCTGGAGGATTTTGTGGATCTGAAGTTGGATCACCACACCAAGGATGGGATCGAGATCGTCGACGTGGAAGGCGAGATCGACGTCTACACCGCGCCGCGCTTGCGTGAGCTTCTCATCGAGCTGGTCAACACCGGCTTCTATCAGCTCGTGGTGAATATGGAGAAGGTCGAGTTCCTCGACTCCACCGGCCTGGGTGTGCTGGTCGGCGGACTGAAGCGGGTCCGGGCGCATGACGGCTCCCTGGACCTCGTCTGCACGCAGGAGCGGATTCTCAAGATCTTCAGGATCACGGGCCTGACAAAGGTGTTCGGCATCCACGACTCGGTCGACGAGGCCATCAAGGCAAGAAAGTCCGAGAAGTAGCCACCGGCTGACCCCGGACACGCGGATGCCCACAGTTGAAGTCAGCTTCACGGCCCTGCCCGCGCACGTGCGCACCGCGCGCCTGGTGGCCACCGCAGTAGCCAGGCGCAGCGGTGTCGCGGAGGACATGCTGGACGAGGTCCGGCTGGCGGTCGGTGAGGCGTGCTCGAGGGCGGTGGAGGCGCACCGGCTGCACTGCCCGGCCGAGCCGGTCAGGATCGCGCTGACCGACCAGGCCGGCCGCTTCGAGGTGGAGGTCACCGACGCGGGCAAGCCGCAGGGCTTCGGCCTGGCGGTCATCGCCGAACTTGCCGACGATGTTCAGATCAGCGAGACCTCCACGGGGACGAGCATCCGGATGAGCTGGCCCTCGGTGGGCCTGCAGGGGGATCCGGGGGATCGCCCCCCGGGGTAGCACCGCGGTCCTGAACGGTTACTCGTCGTTACGGCCGGGTCGCGGCCGCGTGACAACCGGGGGCGCATTACCATTCAGTGACCCAGATGCGTAGACTCCCCGGCACTGCCGTGGTGGCACTCCTCGACGAAGTCTGACATGTCTTCGCCTAGTTGCTGTGACCCGCGGGGGGGTACTGGGGGAGTAGCCCCCGGCCCAGCACTGCGCAAGGCGGCGGCATCGCGCGATGACAGGTGACCTGTCAAGGAGGACAGATGGCAAGGCCCGAAACCGCCCTGGCGGCCGGGCCGGCTACCGTAGCCGGCTCCAACCTCACCTGGGTGATCGTCGTAGCGGTGATCGCCCTGTGCGCCCTCGGAGTGGCCGGCGTGCTGGTCCGCGAGGTGCTCGCCGCGAGCCAGGGCTCGCCGAAGATGCGCGAGATCTCGCAGGCGGTCCAGGAGGGCGCCGCGGCCTACCTGCGGCGGCAGTTCCGCACGCTCGGCGCGTTCGTCGTCGTGATCTTCTTCGTGCTCCTGCTGCTGCCGGCGGACACGACCGGGGTGCGCTGGGGCCGGTCGGCGTTCTTCCTAGTGGGCGCCCTGTTCTCGGCGCTCACCGGGTTCACGGGGATGTCGCTGACCGTGCGCGGCAACGTGCGCGTCGCGGCCGCCGCGAA
>DASYXX010000812.1:0-2715 GCA_035934395.1 Streptosporangiaceae bacterium | reverse complement strand
AAGGCCATGGACCACCTGGACCACACAGCCACCAAGGAGATCGACCGCGTCGACTTCGACCCGAAGCTGCGCGAACTGGTCCGCATCCGCGCTTCCCAGATCAACGGGTGCGCCTACTGCATCGACATGCATACGAAGGACGCACGGGCCGCCGGCGAGAGCGAGCAGCGGCTCTACGGGCTGGCGGCGTGGCGCGAGACCCCCTACTTCACCGCCAGGGAGCAAGCGGCGCTGGCCTTCACCGAGACGGTGACGCTGCTCGCGGGCGAGCACGTCCCCGCGGCCGACTACGAGGCCGTAGCCGCGCAGTTCTCGCCCGACGAGGTCGCCGCGCTGCTCAGCCTGATCGTGACCATTAACGCCTGGAACACCATCGGGGTCACGACCCGGGCCTGGGTGCCAGGCTCCTACCAGCCGTGAGCCACGCGGGCGGCCCGGGCGGACCCGGGGCGATGAGCGATCAGCGCGGAGCGACGGCACCGATGCCGACCCGAGGACGGAGGAAGAAAATCGGTAACGCAGCTCCGGACGGGACCACTAGCGTGAGCCCTATGACGACCCCGGACGCAGACCCGGCCGCCCGCTTCCTCGCGCTGCACCGGCCGGGCCGGCCGCTGCTGCTGCCCAACCCGTGGGACATCGGCTCCGCCCGCCTGCTCGCCAGCCTGGAGTTCGAAGCCCTGGCCACCACGAGCAGCGGCTACGCGGCGACCCTGGGCCGTCATGACGGCTCGGTGACCCGCGATGAGGCCATCGGGCACGCGGCCGCGATCGTGACGGCGACGCCGCTCCCGGTGTCGGCGGACCTGGAGAACGGGTTCGCGGACGACCCGGAGGGCGTGGCCGCCACCGTGGCCGCGGCGATCGGCGCCGGGCTGGCGGGCTGCTCGATCGAGGACTTCACCGGCCGCGAGGACGACCCGATCTACGACGGGGCGCACGCCGCCGAGCGGATAGCCGCCGCGGCCGAGGCCGCCCACGCGGGCCCGCGGCGGCTGGTGCTCACCGCGCGTGCCGAGAACTACCTGCACGGCCGGGACAACCTGGCCGACACGATCGCCCGCCTGCAGCGGTACGCCGAGGCGGGCGCCGACGTCCTGTACGCCCCGGGGCTGACCCGCGCCTCCGACATCCGGGACGTGGTATCCGCAGTCGACAGGCCGGTCAACGTGCTCGCGATGCCCGGCGCGCCCGCGGTCAGCGAGCTGGCCGGCCTCGGCGTCGCGCGGGTCTCCGTGGGCGGCGCATTCGCCTACGCAGCGCTCGGGGCGCTGATCGAGGCGGCCCGCGAGCTGCGCACCGTCGGCACCTACGGCTACCTGAGCGGCGCGCGGATCGGGCGGCAGGTCATCGGTACCGCGTTCCCCGCCTGAGCGCCCAGGCCAGCCCAGGCCGTGCCGTAGCGCGCGGCGACGCGCCCGGCGCGGCCCGAACTGTCGTAGGTCGAATGTAAATTCGACCTAGCGTTGACGTGGCATCTGACTCGCCAGTGTGTTCTAATACTGGCATGCCTCGTCCGCCTGCGCATCTGGGTCCGATCTTCCCCTACGGATCCCGCCCGTCCCGTTGCGGGGTGGGCGTGGCCGTTTGGTGGGAGGCGGGGTGCGGCCTCAGCCGGCGGCTCCGGTCCGCGCCCGACACAGGAAGGATGGCCCCCGCCGTCACGGCTTAGCAAACGCCGTGACGCGGGGCCGCCGGATACGCCCAGCAGGCGCCGCACGGTAGAGGTGAGAAGTGAGAGCGCACTCCGATTACAACGTCCGCGCGAGGGGTCACCGCGTGCATGATCGGCGCGGCTGGGACCCTGACGACGCCGACCGCGAAGCCGTCCCCGACGACCTGCACGCGTCCTATGACAGCCTGGCGCACCCCTACGGTCGGCTCGCGCACCCGCAGGGCCGCTCCGCCGACGGCTCGCGGGGCCACGGGCACGCGCACCATGCGCGCACGCAGGAGTTCGTCAGCCGCGGCCGCCGCAGTGCCCACCGGCAGGGCCCGTTGCGCTGGCAGATCACGCTCATAGCGGCCGTCGTCCTCGCGTTGCTCATCACGATGCTCGCGCTGATCCTTTCTCGCGGCGGCCCGGGCTGGCCGGCCAGCGTGGCCACGGTGCAGGCCGAGGCCGACCGGGCCTGCCAGAATCCCGACGTCGCCTCAGAGCCCGCTCAGGTCGATTTCGCGTGTGCGAAGCCGACGCGCCAGATCCTGTGGATCTTCGCGCTGATGATGAGCGGTGACAACCCGAACTTCGCCGATGCTACGACCGGCCGCATGGGCCTGGAGCCGATCACGCCCACCCAGGGCGGCGAGATCGCCTGGTCGCTGAACCTGCACCATCCCTACGATCCGACCGACGCGATCGACAGCCTGGCCGTGGCGGCGCGAGCCATCAACAACATCGTCGGCGGCGCGACCCTGACCAGCGGCAGCGGCACGCCCGTCGTCCAGCCCGGGCTCGAGAGCAGCGCGGCCAACTGCGTCCGGTATACCGGATCGGCGGCGCTCGACTCACGCCAGGGCTTCCCGAGCCTGTGCGCCCGGCCCGTGTCCACGTCGGCCGGCGAGGCCGCGCTGGTCTCCGACGTCTACCTGAAGTGGTTCGTCGGCGCGGGTCCCCAGGCCGCGCAGGACGCCGCCGTGCTGTTCGAGAACGCGAACAATCCCGGCGATCCGCAGGTCCAGGCGATCCTGACGAAGCTCACCGGTTCCAGGCCA
>DASYXX010000782.1:0-1533 GCA_035934395.1 Streptosporangiaceae bacterium | reverse complement strand
GCCGTCTCCACGCGCTGGCCGGTCGCCGTCGCGTAGATGGCAGACAGCTTCGGTGCGATCTTGGTGATCAGCGCGGCTCCGGCGAAGCCCAGGCCGACGCCGACCGCGCCGCCGATGATGCCCAGCGTCACCGACTCGCCCATTACCTGGGTGACGATCCGCCGGCTCCGCCAGCCGAGCGCCTTGAGCGTGCCGAACTCGCGCACCCGCCGCGACACCGCGGCGATCGTGAGCAGGCTGGCCACGGCGAACGCGGCGATCAGCACCAGGATCGACAGCCACTTGCCGAGGTCGTTGGCGAGCTTGGCGGTGCTTGACAGGGACCCCGTCACCTCGTTGGCCAGGCTGGAGGCGGTGGTCACCGTGGCGCTCGGGAGCAGCTTCTTGATCTCCTGCTGGACGGCCGAGATGTCGGCCGCACTGGCCGCGGACACGTAGATCGTGTTCACCTTGTTCTTCAGGCTCCCGCTCGCGCCGGTTCCGAGCGCCTGGGCGCGCGCCAGCGGGATGTACACGTCAGGCGGGCTACCGCTCTGCGGCTGGGTGACGATGCCGACGACCGTGAAGTTGGTCTTGCTGATCGTGATCGTCGAGCCGACCTTCAGGCTGTTCGCCTTGGCGTAGCCGGAGTCCACCACCGCGACGTCGGAGTCGGCCTCCGCGCTGGTGAAGGAGTGGCCGGACTTGATCGTTCCCGCGCTGAGCGGGCCGAGCGAGGAGTGCCCGATGTCCACGCCGTCGACGCTGAAGCCCCTCGGCTGGGGGAACGAGCCTCCGGGCCGGCCAAAGTTCTTCGGGATCGTGATCTGGTTGTCGGTGAGCGTGAGCCCGCCGGCGGCCGCCGCCACGTCATGCAGCTTCGCCACGGCGGCGACCTCCGACGCGCTGATGCCCTCGTACTGCGAGCCCAGGTTGTCGACCGTCTGGCCAGCAGCGTTCTGGCATTTCCCGTTGCTGCACACTTGCGCGCCGCCCGGCCCTAGCTGGAATGTCTGAGCGTTCTTGGGCGGCGTGCCGATCTTCGGCGGGCCCGGGGTCGCGCCCGTCACGGTCACGTCGGTGCCCACCCCGTAGAGCGAGCTCAGCACGTCGGCCTGGGCCTTCTTCACCCCCGCCGAGGCGGCGTTCACGGTGACGACCAGGCCGACCCCGAGCGCCAGGCCCAGCGCGATGAAGATGGCCTGGCGCATTCGGCGCCGCAGTTCGCGCCGCAGGTACGTAACGAAGAACATGTGCTCTCCCATCCGAGATGACTGCGCGGCTCTCCGGCCGCTGCAGCCAGGTCTACGAGAGCCCCGGTTGCGCCGCGGTAACGCGCGGCGCCCGCGGTGGGCCGCCTGCCGGGGCATCAGGTCCCTCCCCCATCCGGAGCATCAGGCCCGCCCCAACCGGGTGGTTGGCCCGTTGTACCGGTAACAGGCGGATCGGTGGCCCATCCACCTTGTTGGGCGGCAGCGGCCAGGCCCGCCCCCGACTGGGGCAGCGGGCCCGCCAGGCCCGCCCCGGACCGGGCAGCGGGCCGTCCGGGCCCGC
>DASYXX010000521.1:0-5902 GCA_035934395.1 Streptosporangiaceae bacterium | reverse complement strand
GGCGCCCGCAACGCAAGCCAGGGCCCTCGCCGGGCGCGCCGTCGGCGTCACCCTACCGAGCCTGGATGGTCGTAGCGTTCGTAGCCTGACCGTTTGCCCTGCTCAGCGCCGCGAGGTCGGGCCGCTGGCCTTCGCGTTCGCTTGTCACCTCTTCCACCAAGCGAATCACACCGTACTGGTAGCCGCGACGCCGGTACACCACGCTCGGCAGACCGTCCTCGGCGTCGCGATACAGGAAGAAGTCGTGGCCCACCAGCTCCATCTCGAACAAGGCCTGGTCGATGGCCATCGGGCGAGCTGAGTGGTACTTCTGCCGCACCACGAGGGGGCCTTCTCCCTGCATGGGGATCGGGACGACATCCTCGGCCTCGTACGGCACGTCCGGCGACACAGAGCGTTCATGGTCGTGCGGCGCGGCCTCCTGCCGCGCTCGGGGCAGTTCCACCGTGGCATCGTCGGCCACGGGCAGGTCGATCAGCCGGACGGCGGCGTGCGCGCCGTGCCGGCACTTGCGCCGGTCGCCCGCGCGGCGCAGCCGCGACTCCAGCTTCGAGAATGCCAGGTCCAGCGCGACGTAGCGGTCTTCGGCGGCAGCCTCGGCGCGGATGGTCGGCCCGCGCGAGGAGATGGTCAGCTCGACGCGTTCTCTTCGTCCCGACTGGCGCGGGTTGCGCTCGGTGGAAACCTCCACATCGATCCTGATCGCCTTCTGATCCAGTTTCCCGATCTTGGCGAGCTTCGCCGTCGCGTGCCTGCGGAATCGATCCAGCACGTCCGTGTGCCGGCCTTTGAAGATGATGTCCACTCAGGAACCCCCTTCTGCCCGGACCAGTGCCGCGGAGCAAAACCCCGCTCCGCGTACGAAGGCGGCACCCGCCCGGCCGACCTGGTCTTCGACCCCACATCCGCCTGCTGAGGGGCTCGCAGCATCGTGGGCCACTACTACCCTTCTCCCTACCCGGAAGACGTCGGATCTTCCGGTGGGGCAGGACTTACCTCTAAGCCGCACCGTGATCGGTCGACGAGAAGTCGCCTTACGTGGGCCGTTTCGCCTGCGGCTGGCATCGGCTTGCCTGCGCAGCCTTCCCGCTGGTTGGGAAGCCTGCGCGGCGCAACCACGGGCCCGGGCGGGTGCCATGACACGACGCTAGCCCGGACCGGGGAGAATGTCAGGAGGGGGATGCCGACGGTCTTCGCAGAAACGACCGCGAAGCTGGGACACAGGCCGCAGCTGACCGCATTTCAGCCCACCCTGTGGCCGGGTTTCGGACGGGCCGGATTGGTCAGCCCGGGTAGACCGGCGCCTCACCGATGGCCACCGGGGGCCCGAACGCCGCCCCCGGCCTCGACGAGATCATGATCTGGCCGTTGGCCAGGCCAACCGCGATGTTCGTGGTAGGCCCCGAAGGGTTGGTGGCGGTCACCGACACGATGTTGCCCGGGGAGGCGATCGCGCTGGGCGCGCCCCCGTTGAGCGGGACCTCCCAGAGCTGGCCTCCGGAGCTTCCGTCCAGGACGATCACGTCGTTCGCGTCGTACCAGCTCAGCGACTCAGGATCGGTGATGCCAGACCCGATGGCCACCGGGGGCCCGAAGGACGGCACGCCGCTGCGGTCGATGGCGACGAGCTGCAGCGCGGCGCCGGTACTGAGGATCTTGACGGCCCGCACGCCGTCCGGGGCCACCTGGAACGAGGTCACCGAGTCGCCGGGCAGGGAGACCGGCGTGGCGGAGCCCTTGCCCGGCGGGCCCGGCGGGAGCAGCCAGACGCTGCCTCCGGCGGCAATCCAGAGGTCGCCCTGCTGATCCCAGCTCAGCGAGGTGCAGGGGCCGGAGGATGAGGGCCACTCCCGCAAGTGGGCCTTGCTGATGAGGTCCCAGGCGTACACGGCCCTGCCGGTCTCGGAGATCCCCGCTATCCAGCGACCATTCGGCGAGACGGCGATCGAGCGCAGCGGCGGGGTGCCCGCGGGGGGTTTCACCATGGTGACGCTGCCCAGGTGCCCCGAACCCGGCGGGCCGATGCCGGACAGCGCCCTGACGGTTCCGCCTGCGCCGATGTAATACAGGCTGGAGCCGGCCGACGAGGCGGGCATCCAGTCGTTGTAGGCGTTCAGCAGCTGTTGCTGGACGCCACGGATCTGCAGCGGGCGCCCGTTGACCTCGAGCTCGACCGACTGGATCGACGGGGGCCCGCTGGCGAGCGTCCAGGCAAGTTGCGCGGCCATCTGCTCCAGCCGCCGCTGGGTGGCGGCGGCGGCCTTCCCGCCCAGGTCGACGATGGCGTTCGGACCGTTGATCTTTACGCCGATCACGGTGGACTTCGCGGGGAATCCGGTCACCGCCGCACCGCTCAGCCATCCTGCGGGATTTTGCAGCAGCGCGGTCGCCAGCCCGGTGGCGAGCTGGGTGGTCGTGTCCGGCTCCGGCACGAACACCGGATCGGGCACCAGCGTTCGGCCCGAACCGGCGAGGAAGTAGAGGTTCCGCGGCTGGTACACGCGCTGGAAGGCGTCCGGGGTCAGCAGCAGGGTCGGCGGCGGGTGGCTGATCCGCCACTGCCCGCCGAACTTCGCGAGGGTGAAATTGAAGGTCTGCCCGGGCGGCCCGGAGGAGGTCACGGGCTGGCCGTTCTCCGTCAGCGTCCCCACCCGCAGGGTGGTGACGCTGACCCGGGCCGGCTGGGCTCCGAGCTGACTGGCGGCGACCTGCTTGGGGAGGTTTACGGGCTGGCTCACCTTCAAGCTGCTGACTATGCTGACCGCCCAGCGGGGATTCCAGGTCTTCTGCGCAGTGGGATCGAGATACTCCCGCGCCACCTCGGGGTTGCTGGCGAACTCGGCGTTGGCCGCGATAAAGCCTTGCACGACCTCTTCCGGGGTCCAGCCAGGGCCGGGGCCGTACACGATCGGCTGGGAGTAGAACCCCGGTCCGCCGACTCCGGCCGGCGCCGCGCCACCGAACTGCTGGACGGCTCCGCTCGTAGGGACGGCGGCGCAGCCTCCGGCCGCGATCGCCACGGCGACCGCCACGCTCGCGACCCAGCCGCCCGCGCCGCGCCGCCAGCACCAGGTCAGCCGCGCCCCGGCGGCCCGGCCAACACCCCTCGAGACGATCACCGCGGCGGACCGTCCTGTGCGGCGGGACCGGCACCGCCCGATGGGGCCATGGTCCCGGCCGTGTTGCCGGCGAGGCTGGCCAGGCCCTCCGCGCCGGCCCCGTTGGTGAGCCGGATGGTGCCGGATCCGTCGGCCAGGCGGAGGGAAATCTCCTCGTCCCGGCGTGCCGGGCCATATCCGTCGCCCAGGCGGACGGCGGCTACCTCCGCTTCGTCGGGGGCGAGCGGCAGCGGCGACCCTGCGATCTCCGCACCGACCGTCCGCGGCAGCGTGAGCCGGAACACCGATCCCCGGCCGGGCTCGCCCCAGGCCTCCAGCCAGCCGCCGTGGATCCTGGCGTCCTCCAGCGCGATGGCCAGGCCGAGGCCGGTGCCGCCGGTGGTGCGGGCCCGGGCCGGATCCGCGCGCCAGAAACGCTCGAACACGCGCCGCTCCTGGCCGGCGGCGAGGCCGATCCCGTGGTCTCGCACCGCCACGGCCACCGCCGCGGAATCGCCGGCCACGGTCACGACCGCGTCCTTGCCCTCACCGTGCTCGACGGCGTTGACCAGCAGATTACGCAAGATGCGCTCCACCCGGCAGCGGTCGACGTCGGCCACGCATGGCTCGGCCGGGAGCCTGAACTCGATCTTGGCGCCGCGCCGCTCGGCGAGCTGCTGCGCTTCGTCGGCGGCGTTCCGCGCGAGGTCGCAGATATCGACCGGCTCAGGGTCCAGGACCGCCACGTTGGCGTCGTACCTGCTTATCTCCAGCAGGTCGGTCAGCAGCGCCTCGAACCGCTCCAGCTGGCTCTGCAGCAGCTCGGCCGACTTGGCCACGGGAGCGTCAAAGTGCTCCCTGCTCGCGAACAGCATGTCGGCGGCCATCCTGATCGTGGTCAGGGGTGTCCGCAGCTCGTGCGAGACGTCGGAGACGAACAGGCGCTGCACCTGGGAGAGATCCTCCAGCGCGCTCATCTTGTCCTGCAGGCTGGCCGCCATCTCGTTGAACGACGTCGCGAGCGCGGCCAGCTCGTCCGCACCGCGCACCGGCATCCGCTCGCCGAGATTTCCCGTGGACAGCCGCTGCGCGCTGTCGGCCGCCTGCCGGACCGGCGCCACCACCCACCGCGTGACCAGCGCGGCGATCGCCGTGAACAGGAAGACCAGGGCCACGCCGGCCAGCAGGAGCGTGCGCTGGATCAGCGTCAGGCTCTGCTGCACCTGGGTCAGCGGGAAGAAGTAATAGAGCTGGTAGTAGCCGCCGACGGGAACTCCGTAAACGAGCCCGGCCACGGGGCGGCTGGATTCGTTGTAGCTCATGGCCGCCGGCGTGAAGCTTATCCGGCTGTCGCCCTTCCGCTGCAGGCTGCTCACTTCGCTGACGAGGCGTTGCGGGATCTGCCCGATCACGATCCCGTTTGTCTGCCCGGGCTGGTAGACCGGCGGAACCGCGTAGGGGGGCGAGACCTGGATCGCGACGGCATAGTCGTTCTCCGGGCCCCCGGCCTTGAGGTGGTCCACGATCGAGCCCATGAGGCCCGAGCTGTCAGCACCGGGACGCGACAACAGGCCCGACACGCTCTCCGCGGATGTCTGGCCCCCGAGGACCACGTTGCCGACCTGCTGCTCCTCGACCTTCAGCTGGTCCGAGGCGATCTGCTGCATGAGGAAGAAGCCGAGCATCGTGACCACGACCGCGGACATGACCAGGGTGACGGTGACGACGCGGAGCTGCAGGGACCGGAGCCAGCGCACGCGGAGCACCCGGTGCGCGGCCGCGAGGCGGCGGCGCAGGCGGGCCGCGGTGTGCCCGGCCAGTATCCGCAGCCGCCGGACGACATCCGGCACCGGGACGGCCGGGCCGGCGCCCAGCAGCCGCCGGGCCGTACCGAATGATGCGGCGCTGGCCGCGGCGGGTGGTGCCTCGCCGGAGCCCGGCGTCTGCTCGAAGCCCAGCGCAGGCACGCCTGGGGCCCCGCCGGCGCTGCTGGTCGCTGCCGCCTCCATGACCTTCCTCCGCTGAACCGGCCGGCGGAGGGGCCGCCGGCCGGGCCACGCCAGGCCGCGGATCAGCCTGGTCCCGCCTTGTATCCCACCCCCCGGACCGTGACCACGATCTCGGGGCGTTCCGGGTCTTTCTCGATCTTGGCCCGCAGCCGCTGGACGTGCACGTTGACCAGGCGGGTGTCCGCCGCGTGCCGGTAACCCCACACCTGCTCGAGCAGCACCTCGCGGGTGAACACCTGGCGCGGCTTCCTGGCCAGCGCGACCAGTAGGTCGAACTCGAGCGGGGTGAGGTTCAGCGGCTCGCCGGCCCGGGTCACCGCGTGCCCGGCGACATCGATGCTCACGTCGCCGATCTGCAGCGTCTCCGGCGCCGGGTCCTCTGTCCGGCGCAGCCTGGCTCTGACCCTCGCGATCAGCACCTTGGACTGGAACGGCTTGACGATGTAGTCGTCCGCGCCCGACTCCAGGCCCAGCACCACGTCGACCGTGTCGCTCTTGGCGGTGAGCATCACGATCGGCACCCCGGACTCGGCCCGGATCTGGCGGCAGACGTCGATGCCGTCCATTCCCGGCAGCATCAAGTCGAGCAGCACGAGATCCGGGTGAGTATCACGGAACACGTCCATGGCCTTGTCACCGTCGGCGACGAACGTGGGCTCGAAGCCCTCCCCCCGGAGCACAATTCCCAGCATCTCGGCGAGAGCGGCATCGTCATCGACGACCAGCACGCGACCTTTCATGATTTCATCGTTCCACGATACGGTCGCAGGCTCATGATTTCATCGTTCCACGATA
>DASYXX010000767.1:0-3776 GCA_035934395.1 Streptosporangiaceae bacterium | reverse complement strand
CATGGGCAGGCGGACGATCTCGTTCGAGCCGCCCACGATCTGGGACTGGCTCGACGGGTTGATGGCGATCGAGGTCTCGCTCTGGGGACCAGGCTCGTTGCTCATGTCGACGTTGGCGCCGACCGAGACGCTCCCGGTCTTTCCCGGGCTGGGCAGCGGCTGGAACCCAGGAGCCGACACCGTCTGGAACTTCTGCCACCAGGTCGGCTGACTGTAGGTCGAGGACCCCGCACTCGTGCCCGCCGAGGCTGGCAGCGCCCAGCCCACAGCAACCACCAGACTGACAACCGATCCCGCCGCCAAGGCCCTTAGCCGTGCCATCTGTCCCCCTCACGGACCGCTCTGTCCATCCCGAACGGCATGATCGCACGCGAAGACAATGGCGGCAAGCACGCGATCCGAAGGTTCCGGCCCTCTGCCTGTGCTCGGCTGCCTTCTTTCCCTGGCCTGTGCACACCAGGCATTCGTGGCGGCGAGGGCGGCCGGAGGCGTGAGAGCGGTCATGTCCGTGGCGGCGCCCCTGCCGCCCCGGCGGGAGTGCCATGTGGCCGCTGGCGGCGCTCACGACAGCAGTCGCAATTGTTGCAGGAGTCCCTTGTTTCATGAGCTGGGACAGCTGAGGTCCCGCGCCGGTGCTCAATGTTGATCAATCGGGCTCAATGCTTGCGCGTCCGGCGAACCGTTGCCAGACTCGTGTTTTGCCCGGACCAGAGAGATCGCCGGGGATATGGCCCTGAACGCCTCAGTCCCCGGGGCCCTCATCTTCGATCATGGCCTGCCTCGGTTCTGCGTCACCGTTCGCCGTCAATGACGACCGCCGCGAATGATCGGCAGACCTTTGGAGGGAGACGCGATGAACGGACGGAAAGGACGACGTTTGCTCGTGCTTACGGCGGCGGGCAGCGTGCTGTGCGTGCTGTGGGCCTTGGGGCCAGTGGTGGCGGGGGCACAGGCAGCAGGCACGACATCCCCGGCAACGGCGACGGGTGCCCTGGTCAGCGTGGGGAGCCCGACGGGCAATACTCCGCAGAACGCCCAGAACGAGCCCGCGTTGGCCGTCGACCCTACGGCGCCGAACATCCTGGCCGCGGGCGCGAACGACCTGGTGGACATGCAGCCCTGCTCGCAGAAGGCCGCCACCACGGCCGGGGCGTGCTCGTTCCCGCTGGGAACCTTCAATCTCGGGGTCGGCCTGGGTGGGGTCTACTTCTCCTTCAACAACGGCCACAGCTGGATCCAGCCCACCTACCAGGGGCTCACCGCCGCCGACTGCAGCCCGACGGTCGAGCCGTGCACGCCGCACCCGGGGCCGATCCACACGGTCCCGAACTTCTTCGAGAACGGCCTGCGGTCGCGCAGCGATCCGGGTGTGGCCTTCGGGCCGGTGCCGGTGAACGGGACGTTCTCCTACGCCAACGGCACCCGGCTGTACTACGCCAACCTGGCCACCAACCTGACCGACACCAAGATCACGCAGGGCGGCATCAACGCCGCTACCGCGATCACGGTCTCGCACATCGACAACCTGACGCCGGCCCGCGTGGCCGACCAGGCGAACTGGTCCAGGCCGTTCTTCGTGCCCGCGCACATCCCTGCCGCCTCAGGCCTGGACAAGGAGCAGGTCTGGGCGGACAACGCGGCCAGCAGCCCGTTCTTCGGCCACGTGTACGTGTGCTACACCGACTTCCTGAGCCTGAGCAAAGGCAACAACTTCGCCCAGGTCCCGACCGTGGCCGTGTCCGATGACGGCGGCCTCACCTGGAAGGCGCACCAGGTCGCGCCGCCCACCACAGTCCAGGGCAATCACCAGGGCTGCACCGTCCGCACCGACAGCCACGGCGTCGTCTACGACTTCATCACGCACTTCTCCGCGACGTCGAACAACGCCGCGCAGACCCTGGTGACATCGACGACGGGCGGCGACAACTGGGGCCGGCCGGTCGACTTCATGCAGGTGAACGCCGGCTGCTTCTTCGTGGACCCGGTCGAAGGACGCTGCACCATGGAAGGGCCGGCCGGCGCCCGCATCGACCTGATGCCCATGCCCAGCATCGACATCGCCAACGGCGCACCCACCGGCGCGGACGCCACCAACGAGATCGTGGACGCGTGGACCGACGGTCGGTTCGGCCTGAACCACGAAGTGGTCCTGCTGTCGTACTCGACCGACGGCGGCCAGACCTGGTCCGCCCCGGCAACGGTGTCCCGGCCGGGCGACCGGGCGCTGTTCTCCGCGCCGGGCATCGCCCCCGACGGGTCCCGGGTGTATGTCGCCTACAACGCGTTCACCACGCCGTTCTCTAACACAACGAGCAGTCCGCGGCTGGAACACGGCACGCTGCTGTCGTCGGCGATCGGCTCGAACGGCACCCCGACGGGGTGGACGACCGAGTTCGTGGGCGCCAGCGGCGACGCGCGGGGCACGTCCCAGGGTCGGATTCTCTACAACGAGTTCCTCGGTGACTACGTGTACGCCATCGGCACCCGGACTTACGGAGCCGGCGTGTGGACCGACGTCGCCAACACTGCCGACTGCCCGGCCATGGACGCCTGGCGGCAGGCATCCTTCACCGCCGGCCACCATGTGTTCCCGGCGCCGTGGCCGCTGGGGGACTGCCCGGCGAACTTCGGAAACAACGACATCTCGAGCGCGACAACCGCGCCCTAGACCAGCGCCTCCATCCGGCAGCGGGGGAGGGTCTGGGCCCTCCCCCGCGATCACGCCCGGAGGCAGGGCCTTTCCGGCCTCGACGTGTCTCGGGCAGTACGACGCTGCCGGCGTCGATCCGCAGGCGCCGCACGGGGGTGGCTACCACCAGGTCGGGTTCGAAAGCGACGAGCCGCCCAGGCCGGCCGGACGCGGTTGGCGTGCACGTCGCTGCACCATGTCGCGGACATCGGCGAGGTGCTGTCCGTATCCAGTCGGTGCTGGCCGCCGGCGGGGTGCTGGTGGTCATCGAGGGGGCGCGGGAGCGGTTCGATGAGCCAACCGCCCGCTCCTGTCGGCCGAGGGTCTCCACGCCCACTGCATCCGTAGCGATCCCGTCCAACGCAGCGAAAACGCGTGCGACGCTTCACCCATCGAAGTTCGGTGTGACCCAACGGCTGGCTGAATGATCCTGCGGCGGGAGGGCGCGTTGTCAGACCCGCGAATGATAATGAGCCGATGAGCCACGATCTGCCGCTCGCAAACATCATCACGCTCGGGGTCTCGGAGATTGCAGGCGAGCGCGATTTCTACCGCCGTCTGGGCTGGCCGCTGGTCCTGGATACCGAGGACTTCGTCGTCTTCGAGCTTCGCGGCGCGCTGCTCGCCCTGTTCGGCGTTGACGACCTCGGCCGGGACGCCCACGCCGAGCCCGAGCGCGGCCGCGGCGGCATCCGCAGCTCGATCATCATCACTGTCGACCGGCCCGAAGACGTGGACGAGCTGACCGAACGGGCTCGCGCGGCCGGCGCACGCATCACGAAGGACCCGGTCGCCGCCGAGTTCTTCGACGGCCGTGACGCCTACTTCGCTGACCCCGAGGGCCACTACTGGGAAGTTGCGTGGTCGGCCGACGACAACCCGGTCACCGCCGCCGCCCGCCGCGCCGCCGGTCAGTGATCGTCCCTCGGACTGTGCCGCACCGGGACCCGCACGCACAAGACGCTTATCTGGGAGCGGGCCGCGGTGGTGTTGCGGCTGCGGGCGCACGGCCCGGCCTGCGGCGCCCGGCGGCCCGGACCGGTGGCGCTGTGCAGCCGGTCCGGGCTAGCCGCGGAGTCAGGCGTGG